>JAEWLO010000166.1 GCA_023457475.1 Pseudomonadota bacterium
GACTGGACCTGCATCCCCAGCATCCGGACCGCGCCGGCGGCCTGGGCTTCCTGGGGCGGGCGCAGGTGCGGTTCGCGCCGGTCGCGGCGGCCGGTGCCATCATGCTCACCGGTGCCTTCCTGAACCAGATGATCCACCAGGACCAGGCGCTGTTCGCGCTGCGCCATCTCATCGCCGGTTACGTCATCGGGGCCACCTTCGTGCTGACCGCCCCGCTCCTGCTGTTGATGCCCACCCTGGTCCGCGCGAAGCGACACGCGCTGGCGCGTTTCGATGCGCTGGGCAACCGGGCTGCGGCGCTGTTCGACCAGCGTTGGCAGGCGGCCAGCGATGCCACCGCCGGCGGAGAATCGCTGCTGGACCACAACGATGCGTCCGCCTACGCCGATTTCAGCGGTGTCTACCAGGGTCTGGCGGCGATGCGCGCCGTACCTCTGTCGCGCTGGAACCTGCTCGGCCTGGCCCTGCCGGCGACCGCACCCATGCTGCCGCTGCTGCTGGTGGCGATGTCGGTCGATGAACTGGCGGCAAAACTACTGGGCCTGCTGGCCTGAGCGGAGCCCGGGACGCAGCGAATGCGAAAGGTACGCCTCGCCGCGCACCGCAGCCTGCACGGCCTGATGCAGATCATCGCCCGCATCGGCCTTGAGCACATAGCTGCAGGGTCCCAGCGCGATGGCCCGTGCCACCATCTCCGGTTCGGCGTGCACGGTCACGAAGACCACGCCCAGCACCGGCCGCCGGGCGCGAAGCTGACGCACGGCTTCGAGGCCATCCAGCTGCGGCATCGCGATGTCGGTGACGACCACGTCGGGCAGCATCCGCTGGGCCGCGTTCAGCAGCGACGCACCGTCCTGCACCAGGCCGATGACCTCATACCACTCGCCAAGCAACCCACGCAGCTGCCGCCCCATGGAGGAGCCGTCTTCGGCCAGCAGGACCCGGACTCCGCTCATGATTTCCGCCACGACCGCCCTTGCGCCGATGGTGGGCATGGGGGGAGCGGTCGGCAAGGGAAAAACAACCGGAGCCCGGCAAGTAAATCTACTTGCCGGTCGGTCGGGCACCCGTGCAGTCGGCCTTAGTGGCGGATCAGGCCTTCCAGCTCCGCCTTGCGCACCAGTTCCAGTGTGCCGTGCACACCGAGCTCCTGCATGATCGCGTACTTGTGCGACTCGATCGTGCGCACGGACACGCCCAGCTCGTAGGCGATCTGCTTGGAGCGCAGTCCTCGTGCGACGTACTCCAGGATGCGCAGCTGCTTCTCGGTCAGCAGGTAGCGTGGCCGACCGGTGCTGACGATCGCGTCGGCGGCCAGCGTAGGCGTCACGTAAGTACGACCGTCCATCACGCCATCCAGGGCACGCACCAGTTCTTCCCCGGCTGCGCTCTTGAGCACGTACCCACGTGCGCCGGCGCGCAGCGCCTGCGCCGCCATGTTGCTCTCGTCGTGCATGGTCAGGAACACCACGGGCATGTCGTAGCCTTCCTCGCGCATGACCCGCATGGCGTCGATGCCGCTGAGACCGGGCATGCTGATGTCGGCCACCACCACGTCGGGGGGATCCCGCCGCACCGACTCCACCAGCGCTTCGCCCGACGCCACCAGCTCGATGGAATCGAAGCGGCCGACCAGCAACTGTTCTATACCCTGCGCGACCACGCGATGGTCGTCGGCCAGCACGACCCTGCGGTAACGGCACTCTTCCGGCATCTGCAAAGCCTGCATAGCTCGTCTCCGGTTGCGTCCAGCGTTCCCTCGGCGGGTACCGCGTCGCGTCATGAACGGCACCTGCACAGAATCATGACGGTGCGTCCACGGCCGTGATGGCAACGTGACGCAGTTGCGTCAGAAACGTGACTTTGCTCTCAACCCCGCAGCGTGTCGCGTGGGCTCTCGCCGAACACCGTGCGATACAGCACCGAGAAGCGTCCAAGGTGGCCGAATCCGTAACGGACGGCCACCTCGGTGACCGCGCCGCTCCCGGCGGACCGGCGCAACGCGCTACGGGCCAGATTGAGCCGCGCCATCTGGTGCCATTGGCACGGCCCGTGCCCATAGGCATCGTGAAACAGCCGCTCCAGTTGCCGCTCCCCCATTCCCAGGGCGGTGGTGAGGGCACGGCTGTCGTAGGGGCGATCCCACTGTGTCTTCAGGTAGTTCTCCGCACGCCGCACCACCGCATCCCGGTAGCGTTCGGTGTAGCTGCCCAACGCCCGGCTCGGCGGTGCCGCGTCCGTGGCGGCCACCGAATGGACAAAAGCATCGAGCAACCCGTCGGCCTGCTCGTCGACATCCTCCGCGGTCAGGACATGGGCAGGCCGGGCGGCCTCGCCCAACGTCCGGATCACGGTGCTGCGCAATCTGGCCGCGTCGGTGGGTGATGCCGTCCGGCTGCACCAACCGGCCCGCGGCAGCCGAAGCTCGCGCCCAATCCGGGTCACCGAGGCCCGCTGCAGCACCGGCCTCGGAATCAGCAGCACCGCCCACTGCCACCCCCCCGGCCGGGGTCGCACATTCAGTTCGGTGTCCTCCGCGAACACCATGATCTGGCCGGCGGGAATCCACCGCCCGTTCGCCCACATCGGCCCGTTGCTGTTCACCGCCATCGCCAGCCCGATCAGGTCATGACCGAAGCTGCCACTGGCAAAAATGGGCAGGTTGTACGCCCCACTGTCCAGGCTGAATTCGGGAAACACCACGCGCTGAACGCAGGCGCGGAACTGCCCGCCCGCCAGCAGTCGCTGTTCGAAACGGGTATCACGCACCACACCGAGCAATGCGTCGGCGTCAAAACCCTCTACGTCGAAACGGCTGTACAGGCCTGAAAATTCGTCCATTCCAGCTCCGGAACCAGGTCGGAAAGTGGATAGCGCGGAACAGGGCAACCTGCTGGGATAGGAATGATTGTGCAACCGGTCATCATCGTCGACAAGTCCATCGCTTCCCACTCCCTGCGGCCCCGGATCCGATGACCCGACCGGCCGCGCGTCTCCTCGAGGTGCGACGTGCAGGCCAGCAGTCACGTGAACCGGGGCGGGACCCAGGCGCAGCCAGGTGCCGCGCCCGTACACACGTCCCCGCCACTGTGGTGGCGCACCCGTTCCATCGGCGGTCACGACCTGGGTCCGCTGCTGCTGCGAACGCTCCCCCTCCTGATGGGTTGCCTGCTGGGTCAGTGGCTCCCCGACGTCGTGACCCTCCCCGGTCGCGCGCTGGATCTGCTTTGGCTGCCCGGCCCCCTGCTGCTGGGCTGGCTGCTGGCCAGTTCGCCGAGCACCTGGCGCACAAGCCTGGTGGCGGCCAGCATCGGTACGGTTGCGGCCCTTTTGCTGGCACCCTCGGCGCTGCCACGGGTGCTGACCACGCTGGGCGAATTTGCCCTGGTGACAGCCTTCGCCTGGGTACTGGAACGCTGGCAGCAGAATCGCCCGCAGCTGGAAGGCTACCGCGACCTCTCGCTGTTCCTGCTGCTGGCCTGCGTGCTGCTGCCGTTGTGCGGAGCGTGGTGGCATGCTCTGGCCGCCGGGCAGCAGGCCGGAACACCCACCATGCTGCGCGCATTGGCGCTCTGTCATAGCGTCAGCTACCTGCTGGTGACCCCCGCCGTGATCAATATCGGCCGCTGCATCCGATCGCCACAGCGCCGCCAGGGCTGGAACCTTCAGGCCGCGACGATGGCACTGGTGCTGCTGGCCGTGCTGACCCTGCTGTGGAGCGTGGACTGGCGGGATGGCGTCGTCACGCCGCTGCTTTCCCTGGCTCCGGTGCCCTTGCTGGTGTGGGCACTCATCGTGTTTGGTGTGGCCGGCGCGTCGGTTGGCATGCTGCTGGTCGCCGTACTCGGCACGCTGCTGGGGCAGTATGGCCTGGGGCCGTTCGGCTTCTGGGATGCAGGACGCAACCTGCTCACGGCCCAGGTGTGGACGCTGTGCACGGGATTCGCATTGTTGTTCCTGGGCGCGTTGTCCGACCAGAAAATGTCCAGCCGCATCAAGCTGCACCGTGCCTACCAGCGTCTGGGGGAAGTCACCGGCCGCATGCTGGTGGTACAGGAAGAGGAACGCACGCGGATCGCGCGCGACCTTCATGACGACATCAACCAGTCGCTGGCCGCGGTCTCGATCCGCCTGAGCACCCTGCGCCATCAGCTGCCCGACCACGCCCGGCCGGTCGTGGTCGAACTGCAGGACCAGTTGCTGGCGGTTTCGAACGACATTCGTTCGATCTCGCACGAACTGCATCCCAGCATTCTGCGGTTCACGGGCCTGGCCAGCGCCCTCGATGCATTCTGCAACAAGCGCAACGCGCGCGGCAGCCTGCGTCTGTGCTGCAGCATCGACAGCGCCCCTCGCCTCGGCGGGGACAGCGAACTGAGCCTGTTCCGGATCGTCCAGGAAGCCCTCAACAACGTCGACAAGCACGCGCAGGCCAGCGTCGCGGATGTGCGCATCATCATGCAGGGCCTGGACGTGGTGCTGCGGGTGGACGACGATGGGGTGGGCATGCCATCGGCGCGCAGCGGTGCACGTACCCCGGGCCTGGGACTGATCAGCATGGAAGAACGGGCACGAATGCTGGGCGGCACGCTGCAGGTGACCGCCAGCCCGCTGGGAGGCACCCGGATCGAAGTCCGCTTCCCTTTGCCGGCAAGGCGCGTACCGGCGGCCGCCGAACCGTAGTTTTACTGAGCGGCAACCAGTAAAACGCCGGTTGTCCCGCCGCCCGGGTCTGCGTGACAGTGGCGTTGCCATTCCGCACCCGTATGCCGGGGCCCTCCCTTACCGGGCGTACGGGTGCGCGGTGGCCAACAGCCCGGTACCAGGGAAGGTTGCCCATGCGCACGTCCAGCCGCCGACTGCACCCCTTCAGCGTCGTGCTGGGTATTGCCCTGTCCGGGTGCGCAACGGGACCGTTGGAGTCACCGGCCGCCGCGGGACCGCCCACCGCGGCG
>JAEWLO010000167.1 GCA_023457475.1 Pseudomonadota bacterium
TTGGCCGGCCCTCCGCAAACCCAATGCATCCCGTGAACCGGGATCAACAGCGGTGGGATGGGCGGTTGCCAAGCATCAAGCCAGGCAGCCGCCCATTTTTATGCCTTAAACAATCGTCAGCGTCACATCGATATTGCCGCGCGTCGCATTCGAGTACGGGCAGACGACATGCGCCTTCTGCACCAGCTCCTCCACCTGCTCACGCGGCACGCCCGGCACGCTGATCTTCAGCTCGGCCTCGATCCCGAAACCGGTTGGAATCTGACCAATGCCCACGCGCCCGGTGACCTGGGTCTCCGCCGGCAGGGCGACCTTGGCCTGGCCGGCAACGAACTTCAGCGCGCCCAGGAAGCAGGCCGAATAGCCGGCCGCGAACAGCTGTTCCGGGTTGGTGCCCGGGCCGCCTGCGCCGCCCAGCTCGCGCGGGGTGGAGAGCTGGACGTCCAGCACGTTGTCCGACGAGACCGAACGGCCTTCACGGCCACCGGTGGAGGTGGCTTCAGCGGTGTACAGAACCTTTTCAATCGACATGGCGGTTTCTCCAGGGGTGTGGTGGGTACGACGTGGTGTGAGACGTACTTTGCCCGATCCATGTGGATCTGTGGCGTGATAAAGTCCGCAAAACTTGATCCATCGTCCGAAGGGTGCCGCCATGGTCGACCGCCTCCAATCCCTGCTGAGCCGCTTCGCCGTCCACGCCGAGGTGTTCCACACCGGGGCCCTGCGCGGTACCAATGACCTTCCTGCTGAAGGCGAACGGGGCCAGCTGCACCTGATCCGCGAAGGCCGCGTCCGCGTGGAACATGCCGATGGCAGCGTGCTCGAGATCGACGAACCCAGCATCCTGCTGTACCCGCGCCCGCACGCACATCGGCTCGTCGTCGACGCCGAGGTAGGCGCGGGCACGGCCTGCGCCCACGTGCAGTTCGAGGGCGGTGCCCACAACCCCATCGCCAACGCACTGCCGCCGGTCATCTGTCTGCCGCTGGGCGAGCTCTACGGCGGCCAGCCCATTCTCGAAGTGCTGTTCGAAGAGGCCTTCGCCCAGCGCTGCGGTCGCCAGGCACTGCTGGACCGCCTGTTCGAGATCGTGCTGATCCAGATCCTGCGCGTGCTGATGGAGAACGGCCAGCTGCGCGTCGGCCTGCTCGCCGGCATGGCGCACCCGCGCCTGCGCCACGCGCTGGTGGCCATGCACGAAGCGCCGGCCGAAGACTGGACCTTGGAATCCCTCGCGCACCGCGCCGGTATGTCGCGCAGCGCCTTCGCCGACAGCTTCCGCGACACCATCGGCAGCACGCCCGGCCACTACCTGCAGGGCTGGCGCACGCGCCTTGTGCAGCAGGCACTGCGCAAGGGACAGCCGTTGAAGCGGATCGCAATGGATGTGGGGTACGGCAGTGAAGCGGCGCTGTCGCGCGCGTTCAAGGCGCAGACCGGGCAGTCGCCGCGGGAGTGGAAGCAGGCGGTTAGCACAGTGTGATGTGCCGTCGACCAACATCCAACGGAGGGGTGAGCACGATGAAAATGATGATGGCGGTGGTCACGGCGGCGATGCTCTCAAGCCCGGTGCTCGCGCAGGACGTGGAGCCACCCCGGCCTTCGCCACAGATGCAGCGCGATCTGGGGGACTGGGCGAGGTCGCTGGCAGAGAAGGAGGCAGCCGAGGCGCGCCAGTCTCCTGCAGCGGAAGGGAGCAGGGAGGGGCGACTTCGGATCGTTTCCTTTGCCGATTGGGATGCGCCGGCCTCCATCAAGGACAACATGGCCGAGGGCATCCGCAACAGGCGTCACGGCCCACTGCAGGTGGCACCCGGCGTTCTTCGTTCGACATCCGAGGTGATCGCCGGACTCACCCGGGTGCGGAGAAGTGATGCCGAGCTCAGGCAAAGACTGTCATACGCACCCGCGGACGTTTCCGGAACGCCGATTGGCACAGCGGCGCTGCTGAGCAAGGAACCGAGCGGCATGATCAATGGGGAGCGATCCACTGGGTTGTCCCGGGGGTTCCAGCTGCCCGTAGGTGACATCGTCATCCTGGCGGAGGATGACTACCACGCCTCCGCCACGAAGCTGACCCTGATCCGTGAGGCGCTCAACACGGAAGTCAACGGGACGCCTGCCACATCGTACGCAGCCCGCTCCAACGATGGACGCGGCAAAGCAGAGCTGCGTTGGGTGACACCCATCCGGTCCTATTCCCTGACGCTCGTCACCGACGAAGGTGCGCGTATCCAGCGGGCGGAGAAACTGCTGTTGAAGATAGCCAGAGGAATCCAAAACCAAGACCAGAGCTAGATCGTCCACTCCCGATCGGTGGTGAACATGATGGTCAGCCACCGGTCGGGTGATTCCTCGCCCAGCGCCTCACCGATCTCATCGCGCAGTTGGTCCCACTCGACCAGCGCACGCGGTGGATCATTCTCCGGCACCACGAAGAACAGCTCGATCTGGTCACCGCGACCCACCTTCGCCACATAGCTGCGATGCTCGAGGAAGCCGTACTTCGCCACGACGCTGCGCGCCACCTCATCCACGTGGTTCTGCAGGTCCACCGGCGTGATGAGCAGGATGTCCGACAACGCCCGCCGCACCGTGCCGAGCGGTGCCAGCACGACGAAGGCGCAGACCACCAGCAGGATGGCCGGATCGATGTATGGTACGACCCACGCCCATTGGGTGTCCTGCAGCAGCCAGCCGCCGCCGAACGCCAGCAGATATGCGGCGGACATCGCGGCGGCCACCATCCAGTTCTTCGCATCCAGCCCGACGAAATCCGATCCGATGCGGGTGTTGGCGCGACGAATGAAGACCGCCATGCCGGCTTCCACCACGATCGACAGCACCGCAAACAGAATCGCCGGGCCCAGGGCAATCTGCCGGCCGCCCGACATCAGCGCATCCACCGCATTGACCGCCGCATACAACGCGGCCCCGATCATCAGCGTACCGCTCACGCCCAGCACGATGGGCTCCAGGTGCCAGAAGCCCATGGTGAAACGCTGGTTCAAGCGGGACTGCACGGCGTCCACATTCGTGGACAGGCTGATCAACCTCACCACCAGCAGCGACAGCCAGGTCATCACCACGTCGATCAGGCCATAGATGCCGTCGAAGATGATCAGCGACGAGTTGGCGAACAGCCCGAAGGCGACGGCCGCCGCAGCCACCGCGAACGAAGCCGCGATCGACAGCCGCAGCACACCCTGTTCGGTATCGGGGTCGAAACGGGGAGGGCGGGTACTGCGCATGGAGAGGGGGGCAAGGGAAGTCCACACCATTGTGCCAGCCCCGCGTGACACCCCCGTAGAGCCACGCCCTGCGTGGCTGCTTTCCGCAAGCAGCCGCACCCACAGAAAAATCAGATTCTTCTGAAAGCGAACTGTGCGCAACATCGCGATCGGAACGATTGGCCTTGGATAGATTCCTGAAAACCTTCCTGCAGGTGATCCGATCCATGAAAACAAAGGCACTTTGCCAACTCGCCCTCGCCATGCTCATCGCCGGAACATCTGCATGGGGCTCCGCACAGGCCTCCACTCCAACGTCGGACATCATCCACCACCTTTCGCTTCGGGCCTACGTCGACGGCAAGCCGGTGATGGATCCGGTAGTCGGGATGTCGGCACCTGGACCGGCGGAGGTATCGCTCACGAATTCGAACGATGACGGGTACGCGCTTTCTCTGGAGATCCAGGAGGCGGCGGAGGGGCGGTCCAAAGGAGCACTCCACGCCATCCTCTGGCAAACGTCCCCGCAGGGTGGGCTAAGGTTGCACCAGCAGACGTTCGCGCTTGGGTCGGGCGAGGGTGGGGCCACATACGCTGACACTTGTGCGTCAGGTGAAACCGGTAGTCAGGTGGATCGAGCATGCATTGCGTTGATGTCGCATGCTGTGGAACGGTTGCGGTAGAGCAGGCCCAGCTGGGGTCATGCGTCCCAGCGTTGATCACTGCTATCGGCAGTTGTCTGACGACCAACTCTACCGGCACCCAAGCACCCAAGCACCCAAGCAGCCAAGCAGCCGAGCAGCCGAGCAGCCGAGCAGCCGAGCAGCCGAGCCCCTTGGCATCCTGGCATCCTGGCATCCTGGCATCAGCGCGTCACCGGCCATGCCCCCTCGGGCACCATTCATCCCGCCCGGGTAAACTATTGATCGCGCTGACAATCCCAGCCTTTCCCGTCTGACCCGAACACTCATGACCCAGCCTGTCGCCACCGCTGCAGCGCGCTATGCCGCTTCCCTGCGCCTTTCCGTCGCCCCGATGATGGACTGGACGGACATATAGGAGCCACAAGGCTTTCGGGGCGTATGGCACAGTCATGGCACTCGTCTCCAAACACCCTGGACAAAAAAAGCCGCCTGATGGCGGCTTTTTCGTGACGGTTCAAGACGCCCGTTTCCCGCGTTGCGCGTCCCACCAGTCGGCCACGTCGCGCGTGTCGTATACCTCTCCGGTACGGGGAGGTAGCAGGCCGGCGCTGTGCCGGTTGGCCATCGTCTTCATGCTGGACGACGGGAAATAGGTGTCTCTTAGCTGCTCGACTGTCAGCGTCGCACCGTACTGGCCCAGGAGCATCCAGAGGGTACCGAGACCGCCGCCTCCCGTAGTTCCCGGAGCGGCCATTATCCTGTCCCTCCGACCAGCCGCAGCTGCAGTTGCGGGGCAGGCTCCGGCGGTGCATGCACGACGACGGCGTGCAGTCCATGAAGCTTGTGCCAGTGTGCCCAGGCCAAATCGAAGGTGGCGCACTTCTCAGTGCGGCTGCATCGGCATTCGATGAAGTCACCGCCCTTCGCTGCCAGGCGGCGGCCGTCGTGGATGTACCGGGCAGGATGACCAGCAGGGCAGGCCGGTATCTGCCTTGGCGGGGTCATTTGCTGTTGGGTCATGCAGCACCCCGTGCGCGACGCACAGCCATGCGGGAGCGACGGCGTAGAAGGTGCGGGATCTGGCCAACGGCCAAGCCGCCGTGACGCTGCCGGTGCGGTCGGCAGCTCCACAGGTGGTAGGCGAGCGCGCCGCCCACTGCCGGGCAAAGCAGCAGCATCAGCAACTCAGCCATTGCAGACCTCCTGCGAAGGTACGGGAAGGTTCTTCAGCGCATCCGCGATTTTCAGGAGCGGGGTGCCCAATAGACCTGCCGCCCGCTGTCCGTAGCTCTCGCTGCAAGTAAGGTACAGGTAGCCTTGCCGGGCAAGCCGATCACCCTTCAGCTGGACATCTTCCAGATCCACGACGTGCTGCAGGCCGAGGTTCTTAGCGATGGCTTCGCCGTGGAGCGTCTTCCCGGTGCCCTGCCGGCCGTAGAGAACGATGGACTTAGCCATTGGCCACCTCCTGTGCTGCTTGGGCCATCGCATCGGTGTGCGCGCGACGGCCGGGCAGCATGTTGGCCAGGTCATACGGGAACGGGAGGCGGTCGGCCAGCTTGGCCAGCTCGGCCGAGATCCACCCGCTGTCGGCCTCGAACCTGTTGCTACCCCGCGTCAGCACCCAGCCAGCTGCATTGCCCCTGCGTCGCTCCAGCACTCGCTGGGCCATGTAATGACGGCCCATGTTCAGGTCCACCGTCACGATCACCTTGCTGTGGGTGACATGCATGGTCAGGGTTGCGCAGGACTCTTCCGCGAATTCCCCAAAATTCCCTTCCTCCCCCACACCCGTGGTAGCCTGCGCTCCGGGTTCGGTGCCGGAATCCGACAGGTGTACGAGGGTGGTTACGGCTTCGCCGTTCATCTGGTGCATGGTTCTCTCCTGAACTTCTGTTGGTGAATGGCCTTGGGGTGGTGTTGGCGCACTACCCGCCGGCCCGCTTTATTGCCTACTGCTCTACTGCTTTTTGAACACCCAGCACTTCACGGTTACGTCCCCGTTGAGTGAAGTTCTGCGGATGTTGCTGTTCACGGCCGTATTGACGCTGATCAGCTTGTAGCGCCGTGAATCGGTCAGGTGCTTGCGGAGGTCGACCAGGTCGGGAACGGCTTGGCCATTGCGACCGGCTGCTGCCACGAATTCGTTGAGATTCACTGCGATCTTGTTCGGGTCGCGGGAGTGGTTGAGCATCGAGCGCTCGCCATTGTTCAGCCCCTCCAGATACTCGTAGGTCTCCCAAAATTCGTTGACTACCTTGTGGTCCGCGCTGATTGCGCTCTGACGCTCCATCGCCGCGCTAGTGAGAGCGTCGCGTGTCTGGACGATCATGTCGTCGGGTATATCGATCACAAGGCGCAGACAATCCAGCAGCGCGAGCATCTGGGCATGGTTCTTGATGACGCGTTCTAGGCGCAGATCGGTCTTCTCACGCAGCCGGGCCTCGAAGAAGCTGGCGCGCTCTTTGAACTTCTCCATGACCTGGCCTTCAGCCCGCACCGCCTTGATCAGAAAGTAGCTCAAGTCCTCAACCTGCAGCGCGTTGAGGTTGTCGGCCGCCACCCGGCTTTCCGTGGTGACGTTGGGCTTGCGGAAGTGCAGCTTCACGATGCGGGTCAGGATGGCCTCGCTGGCGTCCACTGCTGCGTTCTGGCTTATGACGATAGTCCCCCGGAACGGCGGCTCGTAGGTGTCGTTGCCGCCGTTGCGCACGCCGCGAGTGGCCAAGGTGCCGCCGCCGAAGTAGTCCTTCAGTTCGTCCCACTCAAACGACCTCGCATGCGCCTTGTCAGGCGTATCACGGTCGGCCTCCAGCAGTACCACCGGCATGCCCGAGGTCTGGCCCATGGCGCGAGCGCGGCCGGCCTTGGACGACTTAGCCGGGTCGAAGCCCTCGTAGTCGCTCCGCGCCAGGAGCTTCCAGAGGAAGGTCAGGAGCGTGGTCTTGCCTGCACCGGCTTCGCCGGTCGCCGCAAGGAAGGGGAAGGACTTGTGAGCGCGGCGGATCTGATTGGCGAACAACGAGCCAAACCAGAAGGTGAGGGCGATCATGCCGTGGGTGCCAAAGCACAGCCAGAGCCATTCCAGCCACTCTGTGCGGAAG
>JAEWLO010000168.1 GCA_023457475.1 Pseudomonadota bacterium
GCGCATGCCCGGCGGCAGCACCTCGGCCGCAATGCGCTCCATCTCCTGCAGCGCCGCGCCGCTGGAGACGCCGGGGGCACCCTGGCCAGAAACGGTGGCCGACAGAAAGCCGTTGTAGCGCTCTACCTGCTGCTCGCCCATCGTCCAGCGCGTGCGCGCGAACGCCGAGAACGGCACCGGCTGTCCATTGCTGCCGATCACCCGCAGGTCGGTCACATCTTCCGCCCGCATGCGCTGCGCGGCGTCGGCCTGCACGAACACGCGCAGCACGTTGCCCTGGCGGACGAAGTCGTTGACGTAGGCCGAGCCGAACAGAACACCCAGGGCCTGGTTGACCTGACTCAATGGCACGCCAAGTGCGCGTGCCTGGGTCCGGTCGATGTCCACGAACAACTGTGGCGCGCGCGGCATGCCCTCCGGCCGCACCCCCACCAGTCGATCGCTTTGCGCCGCGCGCGCCGACATGGCCATGGCGGCCGCCGCCAGGCCCGCGCTGCCGGCCCCCCCGCGATCCTCGATCTTCATGCTGAAGCCGGAGGCGTTGCCGAGCGCCTGGATCGCCGGAGGGTTGAGCGCGAACACCTGCGCCTGCGGAATCTGCGAGAAGGCGGCGTTCATGCGCTGTGCCAGCGCCATGGCGCTGCGCTCCGAACCGCGCCGCTCCGCCCAGGGATGCAGATCGACGAACGACATGCCGACTGCCTGCCCCTGCCCGAAGAAACTGAAACCGATCACCGTGGCCACGTTGCGGACCTCCGGCTGCTGTCGAAGGATCGCTTCGGCCTGGTCGGCGGCCGCCCGGGTACGCGTCATGGTCGCGCCCGGTGCGGCGTTGTAGGCGACGAACACGTAGCCTTGGTCCTCGGTCGGCAGGAAGCCGCCAGGCAACCGCGCATACATCAGCCCGGTCAGGACCACCACGACCGCGAACACGCCGATCCACACCCACGGACGCATCAGCATGCGGCCCACCGCATCGGCATAGCGCCGGCTGCCCCGGTCCAGCGCGGTGTTGATCGGCCCGAACAGACGCGCGCCACGACGCGGTCCCTCCCCTTCGCTGGCAGGGCGCAGCATGGCAGCACAGATCGCCGGGGCCAGGGTGAGCGAGAGGACGGTGGAGACCACCAGCGACACGCTGAGGGTCACAGCGAACTGGCGGTAGATCCCGCCGGCCGACCCGGGAAAAAACCCCATCGGAATGAACACCGCCAGCAGCACCAGCGTGGTTGCGACGATCGCTCCCGACAGCTGTCCCATTGCCTTGGACGTCGCCGCCGGCGCGTCCAGCTTCTCCTCGCGCATGATGCGCTCGACGTTCTCCACGATCACGATGGCATCGTCGTTCAGGATGCCGATCGCCACCACCATGGCGAACAACGACAGCAGATTGATCGAGACACCAAAGGCCATCAGGCCCAGGCACGCGCCCAACAACGAGATTGGCACCACCAGCGTCGGCAGGAACATGGCGCGCCAGCTCTGCAGGAACAGCAGCACCACCAGCGAGACCAGCACCATGGACTGCAGCATGGTCAGGCTGACGCCGCGCACCGACTCGGTGATGAACGGGGTGGTATCGAACGGCGTCACCCAGTACATGTCGCGGGGAAAACTGGATTCGAGCTCGCCCATGCGCTGACGGACCGCCGTTGCGGTGGCCAGGGCATTGGCCCCGGACGCCAGCGACACCGCCAGGCCGGCGGTCTGGCGGCCATTGAGGCTGAGGTTGAACGCGTAGGTGTCATTGCCCAGCTCCACCCGCGCCACGTCGCCCAGGCGCACGGTCGCCGCACCGGGCGTGGCCCGCAGAATCACCTGACGGAACTGTTCCGGGGTGCTGAAGCGCCCGCGCAGCACGATCTGCGCCGTGGTTTCGGTTTCCTCGGTAGACGGCTGCAGGCCCAGACCGCCACCGGCCGTCTGTGCGTTCTGCTCGCGTATGGCGGCCATCACCTCCGCGGGCGCGATGCCGAAGCTCACCAGCTTCTCGCGGTCCAGCCAGATGCGCATGGCGTAGCTCGAGCCAAACAGCTGCACGTCGCCCACGCCATGGATTCGGCGCAGCTCGTCGGCAACGTTGTTGGCGGCGAAATCACCCAGCTCGAGCGCGGTGAAACGGTCGCCCTTGGACTGCAGCGCAATCAACATCAGGAAGCCGCTGGTGGCCTGGGTGACGCGTACACCCATCTGCCGCACCTCATCAGGCAGGCGCGGTTCCACCCGCGCCAGCCGGTCCTGCACCTGCGCCCGCGCGACATCCAGGTCCGTACCGGTGCGGAAGGTTACCCGGATCTGCGCGGTGCCGTTGGCACGGCTGGTGGAGGTCATGAACAGGAAATCGTCCACGCCGTTGAGTTCATTCTCGATCACCGAGGTGACGGTCCGGTCCAGCGTCTGCGCATCTGCCCCGACAAACGTCGCGGAAATGCTGAGCGACGGCGGCGCGACATCCGGATACTGCTCGACCGGCAGGCGCGCAAGCGCGATCGCGCCGAACAGCACGGCGAACAGGGCGATCACCCAGGCAAACACCGGCCGCTCGACGAAGTAGTGATTCATGGCGAAGGTGCCTTGTCCGCCTGTACCGAGACCGGCTGCCCCGGCTGGATCCGGTGCCATCCGTCGACGATCACCCGGTCGCCCGGCGTCAGGCCGGACTGCACCACCCACCGACCGGCAGCCTGTCCGCCCAGCGTGACCGCCTGGCGCTGTGCAATGCCGTCATTGCTGACGACCATGACACTGGCCTCGTCATCGCCAATCTGGATGGCGCGCTCCGGGACGCTGGTGCCTTCGCGCAGCGTGCCTGCCGCAAGCACGCCGCGCACGAACTGACCCGGCAGCAGCCGCCCGTCCGCATTGGAGAAGCGGGCACGCAGGGTTCGACTGCCGGTGGCCGGGTCGATGGCATTCTCGCTGAAATCGACCACCCCTTTCAGTGGCGGAGCATCATCGTCGTCCAGCTGCACCGTCACCTCGACGCGCCGGTTGTCGCCCATGACCACGCGCCCGGCCGCGACGGCGCGCTCGAGTTCGGCCATCGCCGCGTGCGATGGATTGAAGATGACGAAGGCCGGGTCCAGCTGATCG
>JAEWLO010000169.1 GCA_023457475.1 Pseudomonadota bacterium
GCCTCGTCCAGTGCTGACGCTTCCAGCCCGACCAGGCTCTGGTAGCGCTGCGGCTCGCGCGGATCCAGGCCCGGGTTCTCGATGGTGATGGCCAGCAGCGCCTCGTCCCCCAATGCGGTCAGGTCGCGCGAGGCGTCTTCTCCACCCTCCGCCAGCTGCACCACGCCGCGGAGCGTGCCGGCAGCAGTGCATTCGGCAAACAGGGTGCGCAGCGTCGAGGTGCTGCGCAGCTGGATCGACAGCCGACCCTCGACCTTGGTGTGGCCGGTGAACAGTGCGGCCGCCACGCTGGCCTCGCCGAGCAGTTCGGTGGCGGCGGGCGGGTAGCTGGCCGGGGCCTGGATGTCCTTCCAGGTGGCGTCCAGGTGCACATGCACCCCGCGCACGCCGGCATCGGGAAGCAGGAAACGGGTCAGGGAGTCGGTCTGGGCGGTCATCGGATCGTGGGCACGCTTTTGGAAACAAGGAAGCCGATTGCCGGATAATGCGCCGACACTCGTGCAGGTAGAGGATGCACCACTAATGGGGGCAGAACGCAGCAACCACAAGGCCGAGCCCGGTCAGGCACCGTCACGGCCGCGCCGCTGGCGCTGGAAGCACCTGCTCTGGCTGCCCGTGCTCTTCGTCGTCGGCAGTGTGCTGCAGGTCGCGGTACTGCGGTTCGTCGACCCGCCGCTGTCCACGGTGATGCTGTGGCGGTACGGGGAGGCGCTGGGCGAGGGCGACTGGGGCTACCGTCTGCACTACCAGTGGCGCGACCTGGACCAGATGGCCCCCAGCCTGCCCATCTCGCTGGTTGCCGCCGAGGATCAGCGGTTCCCGGAACACAGCGGCTTCGACCTCAAGGCCATCGAGAAGGCGCGCGATCACAACGCTCGTGGCGGTCGTCTCCGTGGCGCGAGCACGATCAGCCAGCAGGTCGCCAAGAACCTGTTCCTGTGGCAGGGGCGAAGCTGGGTGCGCAAAGGGCTGGAGGTCTGGTACACGCTGCTGATCGAAACCCTCTGGCCCAAGTCGCGGATCCTGGAGATGTACGCCAACATCGCCGAGTTCGGCGACGGCATCTACGGTGCACAGGCGGCCGCGCGCCAGTACTGGAGCAAGGACGCGGCGCGTCTGACCCCGGGCGAAAGCGCGAAGCTGGCCGCGGTGCTGCCGGCCCCGCGGCGCTACAACGCCGCCCGCCCGGGCCCCTATGTGCAGCGCCGCGCTGCGTGGATCCAGCGTCAGGCCCGCCAGTTGGGCGGTGCCGGCTATCTGGCCGAATGAGGGAGACTGCGACCATGTCCTTTCCACGTCTGACCCTGGTCATCGCCGCCCACAACGAGGCCCAGGCCTTGCCCCTGCTGCAGCCGCGCCTGCGCGCGGTACTGGATCAGCTGCCGGATCTGGACGGCCGCGTGTTGTACGTGGATGACGGCAGCACCGACGCCACCTGGGAGGTGATGCAGGCGCTGGCGGCGGAGGATGCGTCGATCGGTCTGCTGCGGCTGTCGCGCAACTTCGGCAAGGAGGCGGCATTGACCGCAGGGCTGGACTTCGTCGAAGGGGGCGCGGTGATGCTGCTCGACGCAGACGGCCAGGATCCGCCGGAGCTGATTCCCGAGTTCGTGGCGTTGTGGCGGCAGGGGTACGACAACATCTACGGCACCCGCCTGGAGCGGGACGGCGAAAGCTGGTTCCGCCGCAGCACGGCGGCGGCGTTCTACCGCGTGGCCGGCCGGCTCTCGCGCACGCCGATTCCGGCCGACACCGGTGACTTTCGCCTGCTGTCCGAGCGCGCGGTGCAGGCGCTGGGTCAGCTGCGTGAACGCCACCGGTTCATGAAGGGCCTGTTCGGGTGGGTGGGATTCCGCCGCCGCGCGTTTCCCTACCATCGGCACGCCCGCATGGTGGGCAGCAGCAAGTTCGGCTTCTGGAAGCTCTGGAATTTCGCGCTGGAGGGCATCACCAGCTTCTCGACCATACCGCTGCGGGCCGCCACCTATCTGGGCCTGGCCACGGCCAGCGTGGCTTTCCTGTTCGGCATGTGGGTGATCGTGAAGGCGGCGCTCTACGGTGACCGTGTCGCGGGCTACCCGACGATGATGGCGGTCATTCTGTTTTTGGGCGGCGTGCAGCTGATCGCATTGGGGTTGATAGGTGAATACCTGGGCCGTCTCTACGAGGAGTCCAAGCAGCGCCCGTTGTACCTGGTTGACACCTGGCATGCACCGGGCGTGGCAGACTCGGCCCTGCATCCCATTGCTGGAGGGCAGGCAGATGACCACGGTACGGCAGCTGTTGGAAGGCAAGTCCCCTGAGGTATTCGAGGTCCGTCCGGACGCGGCGGTGATCGACGCGATCCGCCTGATGGCGGAGAAGGGCATCGGCGCGGTGCTGGTGATGGACCAGGGCCACCTGGTCGGCATCCTGTCCGAGCGCGACTACGCACGCAAGATCGTGCTGCATGACCGTTCTTCGCGCGACACGCAGGTGCGGGACATCATGACCGCGAAGGTCATCACGGTAGCGCCTTCACAACAGGTCGAACATTGCCTGCAGGTGGTCACCGACCACCGCATCCGCCACCTTCCGGTGGTGGACGAGAGCGGTGTGATCGGCGTGATCTCGATTGGCGACCTGGTCAAATCGGTGATCGACGACCAGGCGCAGAAGCTGGATCAGCTGCAGCAGTACATCGTGACGGGCTGAAGCGCGGGAGTGTCGGATTGCACGGGCTGCGTGTCGCCGGGCTCTGCCCGGCTGCGGTTGGTTCTGGGCGAACAGCCGATGCGCGCAGGTACCCGTGTTTGGCGGGACGGTGCGGGTTCGCGGGGGACGCCGTGAACCCGTCCATGGGGGCTTGTCAATAACATCCATGTTTTTGACACCCCCGCCAACCCGCCCCGACCCACCTTCGAC
>JAEWLO010000170.1 GCA_023457475.1 Pseudomonadota bacterium
CGCCAGCACCATCGCACCGGTCAGGGCCAACACCACGGTGATCGCCATCGGATGGAACATCTTTCCCTCCACGCCGGAGAGCGCGAAGATCGGCAGGTACACGGCGGTGATGATGCCGAGCCCGAACAGGCTGG
Organism: Pseudomonadota bacterium; assembly: GCA_023457475.1. Lineage (GTDB taxonomy): Bacteria > Pseudomonadota > Gammaproteobacteria > Xanthomonadales > Xanthomonadaceae > Stenotrophomonas. The sequence goes on from JAEWLO010000170.1 coordinate 135, forward strand.
GGCGGATCACCTCCGCGGTCGCGCTGGCGGTCTCGGCGAAGCGTTCGGCCCGGGTCATGTCGCGACCCAGCGCATGCTGGCGCTCACCGAAGCGGCGCAGGCAGTTCTCGATGATGATCACCGCGCCATCCACGATCAGGCCGAAGTCGAGGGCACCCAGGCTCATCAGGTTGGCCGACACCCCACCGCGTGCCATGCCGGTCAGCGTGAACAGCATCGCCAATGGGATCACCGCCGCGGTGATCAGCGCCGCGCGGAAGTTCCCCAGCAGCAGGAACAGCACCACGATCACCAGCAGCGCACCTTCCAGCAGATTCTTCGCCACGGTCTGGATGGTGCGGTCCACCAGCGCGGTCCGGTCGTAGCTGGCGGTGACGGTGATCCCGGCGGGCAGGCTGCGCTGGGCCTGCTCCAGCCGTGCCGCGGCGGCCTGCGCCACCTCGCGGCTGTTGGCCCCGATCAGCATCACCACGGTGCCCATCACCACTTCATGACCGTTCTGGGTGGCCGCGCCGCTGCGCAGCTCCGGTCCATCCCTGACCTCCGCCACATCGTGCACGTGGATCGGCACGCCTTCGCGACGGGCCAGCACGATGTTGCCGATCTCCTCCAGCGAAGCCACCTGCCCGGGAACACGCACCAGGAACTGCTGTCCGTTGCGCTCGATGTACCCGGCACCGACATTCTGGTTGTTGGCCTCGACGGCCTGGGCCACGTCGTCCAGGGTGAATCCCAGCGCGCGCAGGCGCGCCGGGTCGGGCGTGATGTGCACCTGGCGCTGGAAGCCCCCGATGGTGTTGACCTCGGTCACCCCTGGCACGGTGCGCAGCTGCGGGCGGATCACCCAGTCCTGCAGCGTACGCAGATCGGTCGCGGTGTAGGCGCTGCCGTCGGGCTTGCGCGCATCCGGTTCGGCATCGACGGTGTACGTGAAGATCTCACCGAGGCCGGTCGAGATCGGCCCCAGCTGCGGATCCAGTCCAGGAGGCAGCTGTGACTTCACCTGCTGCAGGCGTTCGGCCACCTGCTGGCGCGCAAAGTAGATGTCGGTGCCATCCTCGAACACCACGGTGACCTGCGACAGCCCGTAGCGCGACAGCGAGCGCGCCTGTTCCATGCGCGGCAGCCCGGCCATGGCGGTCTCCACCGCATAGGTGATGCGCTGTTCCGCTTCGAGCGGTGAATAGCCCGGCGCAGCCGTGTTGATCTGCACCTGGACGTTGGTGATGTCCGGAGTGGCATCGATCGCCAACCGGGTGAAGCTCCACATGCCGACAACGATGAGGGCCAGCGTCAGCGACATCATCAGCCCGCGGTGGGCGATGGCAGCGGCGATGATGCGTTCCAGCAAGGGAAGGCGCTCAGTGTTCATGCGCGGCCCCTGCCTTGCCGATGTCGGCCTTGATCACGTAGCTCTGCTCCACCACGACGTCCTCGTCGACCTTCAGTCCATCGAGTACCGCCACCTTGGATGCATCGCGGGCACCCAGCCGAACCGGACGCGCGGTGTATGTTTCCCCTGTGCGCACGAATACCACGTCCTTGCTGTCGAGGGTCTGCAATGCGCTCAACGGGACGACCTGTGCGGCCGGCGTGGTCGCCACCACGATGCGCGCCTTCACCGCTGCGCCGGGTCGCCACAATCCGTCGTCGTTGCGCAGCGTGGCCCGGGCCACGGTGCTCTGGCTGGCCGTCGCCGTCCCGGGCAGCACCCGCTCCAGCGTGGTCGTCTGGCTGACCCCGTCGGTCATGCGCGTCACAGTGACCGGAACGCCGGCGGTGATGTGCTGGGTGTCGTTACCGAAGATATGCAGGTCCACCCACAACGTGGACAGGTCACCGATCTCGAACAGCGCGGCCCCCTCGCCTGCCACGCCGCCGACCTGCGCCTGACGCGTCAGCACCACGCCGCCGATCGGGGCACTGACGGTGTAGGTGGTGAGGCTGAGATTGCTGTCGATGCTGGCCAGCACCTGCCCCGCTCTGACCGTGTCGCCGACATTGGCGCGCAGCGAACGGATCGGTCCGGGGAAGCGGGCGGTCACCTGGGCGATACGGCCATCCACGGGCGTGAGCAGCCCCTGTACGTCGTGCTCGTCCGCGATGGTGCCGGCGGCGACAGGCGCGACACGGATCCCTGCCTGTTCGGCCATGGCCGCGGCAATGGTGGTCTGTTCAGGGCCTTCGCCATGGCCGTCGCCTTCCTTGTCGTGTGCGACTTCGTCTGCCTGCCCTGCGGTGCCGTGGTCATGGCCGTCGGCGGCGGCCGGCGTATCGCGCTTTCCGCAGCCGATCAGTCCCAGCACGGCGATCAGCAGCGCGGCGGGCAGCGCGGTGTGGTGCGGTGTGGAAAGCATCATGGGCGGTCCTCCGTGGACAACGCGCGGGAAGAGGGGGCGGCTTCGTCGGCGAGCAGGGGCTGCCCGGTGAGGCGCTGGATTTCGATCAGTCCGGTCTGGGCGGCAATGGCGGCGTCGAGCTGGCGTTGCCGGGCCTCGATGCGCAGCGCCTGCAGCTGTGCCCACTCCATGTAGCTCACCGCACCGGCACGCCAGGCCTTTTCGGCGGCGGCTTCCGCACGCGTGAGCTGTGGCAGCACATCACGTGCCATCCGCGTCACCTCCAGGCGGGCCGTCTGGTACCGTCCGTGGGCTTCAGCAAGCGTCGCGTACAGCTGCAGCGCGCGGGCTTCGCGCTCAACGCCACTGAGCGCGAGTTCGGCTTCGGCCGCGCGGATCTCCGGCGCGGCGCGGCGCGCCGCACCCCACGGCAGACAGAAGCCG
>JAEWLO010000171.1 GCA_023457475.1 Pseudomonadota bacterium
GTCTGGGCCCGCAACAACCGCGGCGTGCTCGGTGGCGTGGAGTGGGAACAGGACAACCAGTGGCTGGCGCTGCGCGGCGGCTACACGCGTGACCGCATCAACGCACATGGCAAGAGCACCCGGCTCACCGCCAAGCCGGCCGACCAGTCACTCACCTACGCCTCCAACGGGCGCGGTGAGATCTTCAACATCACCGGGCTCAGCGATCCCGGCATCATTGCCGGCTCGCGCTACGACCTCAACAGCGCCAACGAATCGCAGACCTACGGCACCGCCGAGATCCGCGATCTGCGCCTGGACCACCGCTGGAACACCGGTCCGGACGACCGCGGCTTCGGCATTGCCAGCGGCGTCGAATACAAGCGCCTGGAAGTGGACAGCGACATCACCCGCGTGACCAACGTGCCCGGTGGCGACTTCAGCCGCTACCTCTACCAGCCGGGCTTCCAGTACCCGAAGTCGATGTACGCGCTGCCGTTCTTCAACACCCCGGCCTTCGTCGCCGACGGCGGCTGGAATGCGCTCCCGGTGGACCAGGCCGGCTCCACCTACTCCAGTCTCGCCTCCGACTTCCGCTACCTGGAAACGGTCAAGAACGCCTACGTATCATTCCACTACAGCACCGCCCTGATCGAGGCCGTGGCGGGCGTGCGGTATGACGACACCACCTTTACCGCGCATACCCCGGACATCACCGCCGGCGTGGTGACCGGTACCGGCCGCAATGGTGGCGGCTACGACAATCTCCTGCCCTCGTTCAATCTCGTCGCGCACCTGACCGACGACATCAACCTGCGCTTCAGTGCCAGCAAGACCCTGGGCCGTCCGATTCCCTCCAACATCGCCCAGGCCGAGGTCGTGAACTGCGACGGCGACAGCGGTGACTGCTCCATCTCGCGGGGCAACCCGGACCTCAAGCCGCAGCGCTCCACCAACCTCGATGTCTCGCTGGAGAAGTACTTCAACAACGGTCGCGGCTACGTGTCGCTGGCCGTGTTCAACAAGGACATCAGCGACAATATCGCCGGCATTACCACCGAAACCGTCGATGCCGAAGGTCGCGTGACGAGCATCAATACCCCGCAGAACCTCGAAGATTCCAGCGTGCGCGGCGTCGAGCTCTCGTTCGTCAACCGCGACATCGAACTGGCCGGGCAGCGCTTCGACGTGCAGTTCAACGCGGCGCAGATGGACGGCAAGATGGTCTACGCCTACACCGGCGGCCAACGCACGCTGCATCAGCTGGCCTCCCAGCCCAAGAAGATCGCCAACCTGGGCCTCACCTGGCACCTGCCCTGGATGAACTCCAGCCTGACCGTCAGCCAGAACTACACCGGCAAGCACATCTTCACCATCGGCGCGAACAGCTGGGGCGACCGTGGGTTCCGCTCGCGCTCGGTCACCGACCTGTCGTTCAGGAGCCAGATCAGCGAGAAGTGGGCCGTGGCGCTGAATGCCGCCAACCTGTTCGGCGAGGATCAGTACCAGACCGTGGGCGACAACTTCGAAACCATGCGCAACCTCAACAATTACGGGGCCACCTACGCCATCCATGTCATCTACGATCTGAATCCGTGATGCTTCGTTTCCGTTTCTCCGCCTCGACGAGACCCTTCGCCATGTTCCGTTCCTGCTTCCGCCTCGCGCTGTGTGCGTTGATGCTCGCTGGCTCCACGTTCACTGTGGGCGCTGCCACCGCAGAAGAAGGCACGCTGCGGGTCATGAGCTTCAACATCCGCTACGCCTCGCCCAATGACGGCGTGAACGTGTGGGAGAAGCGGCGGCCGCTTACCCTCAAGACCGTGCAGGAGCAGCAGGCCGACCTGATCGGCATGCAGGAACTGCTGCGCGGCCAGGCCGAGTGGCTGCAGTCCCAGCTGCCGCACCACGCGTGGTTCGGGAAAGGCCGTAACGGCAACGAGGAGGACGGCAACGGGAACGAGCACATGGGCGTGTTCTACGACACCCGCAGGCTGACGCTGCTGGCGCATGGGGACTTCTGGTACTCGGACACGCCGGACAAGCCTGGCAGCAACAACTTCGATGGCCCCATGCCGCGCATGGCAACCTGGGGCCACTTCGAGGACCGTCGGACCGGAAAGCGCTTCTATCTGTTCAACACCCACCTGGCGCATACCGACGCGGCCGAAGCCCTGCGCGAGCGCAGCGCCCGGCTGCTGCTGGCCCGCATGGCCACGCTTGCCGGCACCGAGCCGGTGGTGGTGACCGGTGACTTCAACGCCCATCCGGACGGTGCGGTGCACCGCCTGCTCACCGCGACGCTCTCCGATGCCTGGGAGCAGGCACCGGTTCGCAGCGGACCGGAGAAGACCGCGCATGCGTTCACCGGCAACCCTGATGCCCGCATCGACTGGGTGCTGTACCGTCAGTTCGGCATCCGTTCGGTGCACACCGTGAATGCGCATGACGGTGCCGTGTATCCCTCCGACCATTACCCGGTCGTGGCCGAGCTGACCTGGCCATGAGGCGCGCCGCTCCCGCGCTGCTGGTGGGCAGCCTGCTTGCACTCACCCCGAGCGCCCCCGTCCTTGGGGCGCAGCCCGGTTTCGATACCTCGTTCGAGCCTGGGCAGCCCGCACCTCCGGCGTCGGCGGAGAGACTGCAGCTCCGCGTTGGCGGTGGCCCTTCCCAGCCCTATGCGGCCAAGGCCGGAATGGGTTTGACCGGCCAGCACGCCCTGGCGTTTGAGGGCAGCGGCCGCCAACGCCTGTTCGACGTGGATGTACTGATCGAGGCCGACACCACGCTGGAGTGGGCCGTGCTGCCCGAGATCGTGGACGGTGATACGTCCGCCTCCAGCTATGTGTCGCTGGATGCAGTGCTGGACGACGGCACCCGCGTGTCCCGTCTGCCGGCACGCGACCAGCACGGTGTCGCACTGGGTGCGGCGGCGCAGGGAGACTCAAGGACCCTGTATCCCGAGCAGTGGGCGCACAAGCAGGTGCGGCTGGGAGAGGTTGCCGCGCTGCGCGGTCGCCGGATTGTGGCGGTCGAGCTGGACGTACAGCCGGGAAGCGGCCGCATCGCCCGGGGATGGCTCGACGACATCCGCATGCAGAGCCGTGCTCCGGTCGTCCGCGCCTCGCCCGCCGACTGGGTGCTCACCACCCGCGGCACCCAGTCCAACGGGCGCTTCTCGCGCGGCAACAACATTCCCGCTGTCGCGGTACCGCATGGTTTCAACTTCTGGACCCCGGCGACCCGCGCCGACTCGCTGTCCTGGCTGTATGCATGGAACGAGCACAACGACGCCGACAACCGACCGCGACTGCAGGCCTTCTCGCTGAGCCACCAGCCCAGCCCGTGGATGGGTGACCGGCAGACCTTCCAGGTGATGCCGTCCGCCGACAGGGGAACGCCCGATCCGGATCGTGTGGCACGCAGCCTGGCCTTCGACCGTTCCAATGAGATCGCACGCCCGCACGAGTACCGGGTGCGCTTCGAGGGCGGCATCACGGCGGCGATCGCACCGACCGACCATGCCGCTCTGTTCGCCTTCGGTTTCCCCGCAGACGGGGATGCCAATCTACTGTTCGACAACGTCGATGCGCGCGGGGGGATCACGCTCGATGCGCACACCCAGACGCTGTCCGGCTACACCGATGTGCGCAGCGGCCTTTCCACCGGTGCCACCCGCATGTTCGTGTACGCCACCTTCGACCAGCCGTGGCAGCGCAGCGGTCTGCTCGACACCGGTCGGCCTACCGGCTACATCAAGTTCAATGCAGGTACGCGCGCAGTGAACATGCGCATCGCCACCTCGTTGATCTCGCTGGAGCAGGCACGGTACAACCTGGCGCTGGAAGTCGCCACCGGTGACACCCAGCAGACCGTCGCGGACCGCGCAAAAGCCGAGTGGAACGCGTTGCTGGGCCGGATCCAGGTGGACGGGGCCAGTGACGACCAGCGCACCACGCTGTACTCCAACCTCTACCGCCTGTTCCTGTATCCCAATTCGGGTTCGGAGAACGCCGGCAGCGCTGATGCCCCGGACTGGCGCTACGCCAGCCAGAACAGTGGCTCCGCCGACAACGCGCAGGGCAACGCCACGCGCAGCTTCGCCCCGGTGCGCGACGGCCAGGTCATGGTCAACAACGGCTTCTGGGACACCTTCCGCACCGTGTGGCCTGCGTATGGCCTGATCGCGCCGGAACGCGCGGGCAGCCTCATCGACGGGTTCCTCGAGCAGTACCGCGCGGCCGGGTGGGTGGCACGCTGGTCCTCGCCCGGCTACGCCGACCTGATGGTCGGCACCAGTTCGGACGTGGCCTTTGCCGACGCGTGGGCCAAGGGTATCGAGGGCTTCGACACCACGCTGGCCTATGAGGCCGCGCTCAGGAACGCGACCGTGATGCCGCCGGACCGTCATGTCGGCCGCAAGGGCATGGCCCACTCCACGTTCAAGGGCTATGTCAGTACCGGCACCGACGGGGGCATGGCGTGGACGATGGAACGCGCACTCAACGATTTCGGCATCGCGCAGAGGGCGGAGGGCCTGGCCGCGCAGGCGACCACGGCCGCGCGGCGTCGCCGCTACGCGGATGAAGCGGCGTACTTCCGTCATCGGGCCGGCAGCTACGCCACGATGTTCGACCGCAGTGTCGGCTTCTTCCAGGGACGCGACGCGCAGGGGGCATGGCGCGTACCCACCGCCGACTACAACCCGCGCGTATGGGGCAACGACTACACCGAGTCCAATGGTTGGGCCTTTGCGTTCACCGCGCCGCATGACGGCGCGGGGCTGGTCGCGCTGTACGGCGGCCGCCATGGCCTGGCAAAGAAGCTGGACACCTTCTTTGCCACCCCTGAAACCGCCGACGTCGCGTTGTCGGGGCCGCGCGGCTACCTCATCCATGAGATGACCGAGGCCCGCGATGTACGCATGGGCATGTACGCGCACAGCAACCAGCCCGCGCACCACATTCCGTGGATGTACCTGTACGCCGGCCAGCCATGGAAAACCCAGCGCATCGTGCGCGACATTCTCGACCGCCTGTATCTCGGCAGCGAGATCGGCCAGGGCTATCCCGGCGACGAGGACAACGGTGAGATGTCCGCCTGGTACGTGCTCGCTGCGATGGGTCTGTACCCGCTGCGCATGGGTTCGCCGGACTACGTGATCGGCGCGCCGCTGTTCCCGGCGCTGACACTGACCCTGCCGGGCGGCAGGCAGCTGCGCGTGGAGGCCCGCAACAGCGCGCCGGAGAACGTGTACGTGCAGTCGCTCACGGTGAACGGCAAGCCATGGTCGCGCACATGGATCCCGCACCGTCTGCTGGCCGAGGGAGCCACGCTGGAGTTCGTGATGGGCCCGGAGCCTTCCACGTGGGGCAGCCGGCCGCAGGACGCACCTCCGTCGTTGACCCCTGCGGGCCAGGCTCCGACGACGCTGGCGGACCTCATTACAGATGGTGCACGGGTGCAGGCGAGCGGTGTGGCAGATGCTGGCGCGCTGACCGACGATGACGCCCGGACCGCACTGGCGATGCGTGGCAATCCGATCGAGGTCGATGTCATCCTGCAGGCGGCCGCGCGCCCGACGTTCTACACCCTCACCAGCGGCGAACGGCCGATTGCGGGAGCGACCTGGGAACTGCAGGGACGCGGGCAGGGCGGGGTATGGCAGACCCTGGACACGCGTACCGACGAGCCGTTCGAGTGGTCGCACCAGACCCGGCCGTTCCGTATCGAAACGCCGGGACAATTCGTTGAGTACCGCCTCCGCATCAGCGCGCCGGGCCGCGTGGAGTTCGCCGAACTGGAGTTGCTGGCACCGCGATGACACGCATGGCGTGTCACTACGCGCGCGGGCGTTCAGCGACGCAGGGCGTCGCTCTACAATGGGCGATCCATTCGACACCGAAGGCGCCCATGACCCGAATGCTCAGGCACGCCGCCGCGACGCTGCTCGCCCTGGCCGTCCTCACCGCCTGTACGACCACCGCACCGCGCACCACGCCCGCCGCCAGCAAACCCGGCAGCACTTACGTCCCGTCCACCTGGGAGGCACTCCCCGTCGTCGGCGACGCCGACCTCCAGGCCGGCTTCACCGCGTGGCGCAGCGCCTGTCCGCGCCTCAAGAGCGACGCCATATGGGCGGGCACCTGCGCCGCCGCCGCAAACATCGCCCCCACGGCGGCCGCCATCCGGCCGTTCCTGCAGGAGCATCTCCAGGTCCTGTCACTTCGCGCCGGCACCCGCGCCGACGGTCTGATCACCGGCTACTACGAACCCATCTACGCGGGCAGTCTCACCCGCACCGCGCAGGCCGCCGTGCCGGTCTACGGGGTGCCGGCCGACATGGTCAGCGTGCAGCTGGACGGTCTCTACCCGGAACTCAATGGCAAGCGTCTGCGCGGGCGCGTGGAAGGCCGCGTGCTCAAGCCCTATGACGACGCCGCGACCATCGCCCGCAAGGGCGTCAACGCGCCGGTGCTGGCCTGGCTGACGCACCCGATGGATCTGCAGTTCCTGCAGATCCAGGGGTCCGGCCGCATCCGCCTCGCCGACGGCCGCCAGCTGCGCATCGCCTACGCCGACCAGAACGGCCACCCCTATCGTCCCATCGGCCGCTGGCTGGTGGAGCAGGGCGAACTGAAGAAGGAAGACGTCACCATGGACGCCATCCGTGCCTGGGGCGAGGCGCACCCCGCCCGCGTACCGGAACTGCTGGCCAGCAATCCCAGCTATGTGTTCTTCACCCAGGGCCCGGCGGGGGAAGAAGGCCCGCGCGGCTCGTTGAACGTGCCGCTTACCGCTGGCTACAGCGTCGCGGTGGACCGCACCGTGGTGCCGCTGGGCAGCCTGCTGTGGCTGTCCACCACCCGCCCGGACGGCAGCCCGGTGGTGCGCCCGGTGGCCGCGCAGGACACCGGCGGCGCCATCGCCGGCGAGGTGCGTGCCGATCTTTACTGGGGCACGGGGGATGCCGCCGGCAAGCTCGCCGGCGACATGAAGCAGAAGGGCAACCTCTGGCTGCTGTGGCCGAAGGGTGCGCCACTGCCCACCCCGGGCGGTTGAAACGCGCTACGCTCGGCACCGCGCGAACACCCCAACCGCAGCAAGGAAGCCCATGCCCGTCATCCTGACCCTCTTTCTCATCGTCTTCCTGCTCGAGCACTATTTCATGCTCCGCTGGAACCCGGCCTACTGCACCACCGGTGTGCGCATCTTCAGCGTCACTCTCCCGGCCCCCAAGGAGGCCCGCGCGCGTCTCACCCTCAACACGCTCGAGCCCGACACCCGGCCCCTGCACTGGCTGACGCTGGCCTTTCATCGGCTGCCTGACGGCCGCATCGCGTTCCGCTCCAGCTTCGTGCCGAACCTGACCATGCGCCGCCACTACCCGGTCATGCGTGGCCTGGTCGAAGTGGACGCCCGCCGCCACCAGGTCAGGGTGGTCGGACTGCTGAACTGGAACGTGCCTGCGTTCATCCTGATGGTGCTGCTGCTGACCGCGATCATGCCGGGCGTATGGCCGATGCTGATGAGCTTCGTCGTATTCGCCATGGGCTATGCGGTCCAGCGCAACGCCTTCCTGGGCGTCGCTGATGCGCTGCGCACCCAGTTGTCGGGCGAACTGCCCCACCTTCTGCTGAAGACCGCGTAAGGACTCGCCACGCGCGTCCTTGCACGGTTGAATATCGCGACGACACGCAGGGCGTGTCACCACGCGTGTGCCGTTATCCCAGTGCCTGCTTGATGGAGCCGGCGAGGTCGCTGCGGGTGAACGGCTTGGGCAGAATCGTGCTGTCCCGGCCGATCGCGCCGCTGACGTCGATATCGCGGGGATAGCCGGAGGTGAACAGCACCTTGAGTCCGGGTTGCTGGCCGATCGCGCGCCGCGCCAGTTCCCAGCCGGACATGCCCGGCATCACGATGTCCGAGAACAGCAGGTCCACGCTCACGTCGGTGCGCTCCAGCAGCCGCAGCGCCGATGCGCCATCGTGCGCCTCCAGCACCCGGTAACCCAGCTGGCGCAGTGTTTCCACGGTGTACGCACGCACGTCGTCGTTGTCCTCGGCCACCAGCACGGTGGTCTCGGGCTGCGCCTGGTAGCCGCCCAGCCCCGGTACTTCCGCCGGTCGCTGCGCGGGCAGCGCCGCGTTCGAACGCGGGAACAGCATCGTGATCGAGGTGCCCACGCCTTCCACCGAATCCAGCAGCACGTGGCCGCCGGACTGCTTGACGAAGCCGTACACCATCGACAGCCCCAGTCCGGTGCCGCGCCCTACTTCCTTGGTGGTGAAGAACGGCTCGAATACCCGCGTCATGGTGTCGGCCGACATTCCGTGCCCGTTGTCCTTCACCCGCACCATCGCATAGCGGCCGGGCGGAACATCCGGGTTGTGCGTGGTGACATCGTCGTCCAGCTGCACGGTATCCACTTCCAGCGTGAGGCGACCGCCATGCGGCATGGCATCGCGTGCGTTCACCGCCAGGTTTAGCACGGAGGCCTCGAACTGGCTGGGATCGAGCTCGACGTTGCCGATGTCCGGGTTGGAAACCACCTCCAGCTGCACCAGCTCGCCGAGTGCGCGCTGCAGCATGTCGCGCATGTCCTGCACCTGCACGTTGAGGTCCACCGGCAGGTTGCGCAGCGGCTGGCGGCGCGAGAACGCCAGCAGCCGCTGGGTCACGCTGGCCGCACGCATGACGCCCTTGAGCGCGTTGTCCAGCGCACGCGAGGAACCTTCGGCCACGTCGCCCAACCGGTCGGTCAGCATCTTGGCGTACTCGACGTTGCCGGCGACCACGGTCAGGATGTTGTTGAAATCGTGCGCGATGCCTCCGGTAAGCTGGCCCACCGCTTCGATCTTCTGGCTCTGACGCAGCGCCGCCTCGGCCTGGCGCCGTGCGGTGGTTTCATTGGCCTCGGACACCACGGCGATGACACGGCCCTGGTGATCCAGCAGCGGCCGGAAGGAGTAATCGAAGGTGCGCTTGCCGGTCGGCAGGCTCAGTTCCAGCTCATACCGTGAGGCCGCGCCCTCGGCGGCAGCCAGTACCGCTTTCTGAACCTTGGCCGGCGCGCCTTCGGTACCGGCAAACCACGCCGATTCGCAGTAACGCGCGCCGCGCACGGCGTCCTTGTCGGCCATGATCGCGTCCAGCGACGCCGAATTGCTGTCGATGATCTGCCCGTCCACGGTGAGCAGGGTCTGGTGCTGGAAACTGGACTCGAACAGCGCCTCCAGCTGGCTCTGGCTGCGGTGCAGGGCCGAGGTACGCTCGTCCACCTGCCGTTCCAGCGACACGTTGCTCGCCTTCAGCAGCGCCTGCGCCTGCTTCAATTCGGTGATGTCGCTGGACATCGCGTAATAGCCGACGACCCGGCCGTCGGCGTCCAGCTCCGGCACACAGTCCACCTGGGTCTGGCGGACACTGCCATCCAC
>JAEWLO010000172.1 GCA_023457475.1 Pseudomonadota bacterium
GCGAACGGCTCCACCACACCCTGGCCTGCGTTCACGGCGGCGCGCACCTGTGCAGCCAGCGGCTCCAGGTCCTGCCAGTCGCACAGCCTGCGCTGCCAGGCCAGGCGTTGCGCGGCGATGTAGGGTTCGTCCGGCATCAGGGCATGCGCACGGCGATAGGCCGCCGCAGCCCCTTCGGCATCGTCGGCATCCTCGAGCGCGTGTCCCAGCCACAGCGCGATGCCCGGGTGCCCGGGAGCCGCCGCCGAGGCGTGGGTCAGCAACCGGGCGGCATCGGCATGGGCTCCGGCCATCCACGCCACGCGTCCAAGTCGGGCCAGCGCCTCGGGGTGGTTCGGCCGCAACTGAAGGGCGCGCCGTGCGGCCTGTTCGCCGGCGGCGAGGTCGCCCGCTTCCAGTTCCAGGTCGGCCAGCATCACCCAGGCGATGAAATCGCCGGGCTGGCGCTGGAGCGCCTGCTGTAGCTGCTGACGCTGCTGCCCGGCCGACACCCGGTCAGCCTGCGGCCAACTGGGCCAGTTCGTCGGCCTGGTGTTCGTGGCTGAGCCGGTCCACCAGTACGTCGAGCTCACCGGCCATGATGTTCGGCAGGTCGTAGAGGGTGAGGCCTTCGACGCGATGATCGGTGATCCGACCCTGCGGGAAGCTGTAGGTGCGGATGCGCTGGCTGCGGTCACCGCTGCCGACCTGCAGCCGGCGGCTTTCCGCTTGTGCGGTGGCCTGCTTGCTGCGTTCGGTGTCGAGCAGCTGCGCCTTGAGCCGCTTCATCGCTTTGTCGCGGTTGGCGTGCTGGCTGCGTTCGGTCTGGCACTCCACGACCACGCCGGTGGGCACATGGGTAATGCGGATCGCGGATTCGGTCTTGTTCACGTGCTGACCTCCGGCGCCGGACGACCGGAAGGTATCCACCTTCAGATCGGCCGGGTTGATGACCACGTCGTCGACATCGTCGACCTCCGGAATGATCGCCACCGTCGCGGCCGAGGTATGGATGCGGCCCTGCGACTCGGTGGCCGGCACGCGCTGCACCCGGTGCGTGCCGGATTCGAACTTGAGCTTCGAGAATGCTCCCCGTCCGACCACGCGCGCCACGATTTCCTTGTAGCCGCCGTGCTCGCCCGGGTTGTCCGATTCCACCTCGACCTTCCAGCCTTGGCGCTCGGCGAAGCGGGCATACATGCGGAACAGGTCGCCGGCGAAGATCGCTGCTTCGTCGCCACCGGTGCCGGCGCGCACCTCCAAGAACAGGTTGCCCTCGTCGCGCGGATCGCGCGGCACCAGCAGCAGGGCGAGGGAAGCATCCAGTTCCTGCAGGCGCTGCTCGGCGGCGGCGATCTCCTCGTCGGCCAGTTCGCGCAGGTCAGGATCGGCGCGCATGGCCTCGGCCGCGGACAGGTCCGCCTTCGCACGCGCCTCCTCGGCGAGCGTGGTCGCGACCGGTTCAAGCTGGGCGAACTCGCGCGAGAAATTCCGGAAGCGCTCGTTGTCGCCCACCACGCCGGGATCAGCCAGCAGGCGCTCCAGCTCCTCGCGGCGCTCGGCCAGTGCTTCCAGCTTACGGCGCAGGGTCGGCGTCATCGTTCCTCACAACAGGATGGTGATAGCCCGGCGTGGCCGGGAACAGGCGCTCGGCAGCGCGGGTCAGTTCGGTATCGCCGCTGAGCGCGGCCGCGCGCAGCGCCGCGGTGGGCGGGTGCAGCAGGCGGTTGGTCAGGCCGTGTGCCAGCAGTTCCAGGACCTCGTCCGGCGATTTTCCGTGCGCGAGCTGCTGGCGCGCCTTCTCCAGCATCTCCGTGCGGGTGGCATCGCCATACGCACGCAACTGCCGGAGCGGGGCCTGGTGGGCGCTGGCCTGCAGCGTCTCGACGAAGCGGGCGACCTGCAGCTCGATGATCGCCTCTGCCTCGGCAGCCGCCTCGCGCCGGCTGCGGCGGTTGTCCTCCACTGCGCGTTCCAGGTCGTCCACCGTGTACAGGAAGGCGTCCGTCAGTTCGCCTACGCCCGCCTCAATGTCGCGCGGGACGGCCAGGTCGAACAGCAGCATCGGCTTGTGCTTGCGGCTCTTCAGTGCCGTGACCACCTGGGCCCGGGTGATCACCGGCTCGCGCGCGGCGGTGGCCGAGAACACCACGTCGGCTTCACCCAGGTGGCGCTCCAGCTCGGTCAGCGGCAGCGCGACGCCGCCGTGACGGCTGGCCAGCTCCTGCGCGTGGGCGAGGGTGCGGTTGGCGATGAGCAGGCGGCGTACCCGGCCTTCGCTGAGATGCCGCGCCGCCAGCTCGATGGTTTCGCCGGCACCGCCCAGCAGCACGGTGGAATCCTCCAGCCGCGCGAACGAGTTCTGCGCCAGCCGCACCGCGGTGGAGGCCACCGAGATGGGATTGGCCCCCACCCGCGTATCGGTGCGGGCCCGCTTGGCCACCGAGAAGGTCTGCTGGAACAGGCGGTCCAGGCGCTGGCCGAGCAGGCCGTTGTCGCGCGCCGTCGCCCACGCATCCTTCACCTGGCCAAGGATCTGCGGCTCGCCAAGCACCATCGAGTCCAGCCCGGTGGCGACCCGGAACAGATGGCGCACCGCGTCGGCGTCCGCGTGCTGGTACAGATAGCCCCCGAGGCCGGCAGCATGGCCTTCCAGCCAGTGCGCCAGCGCGTCGCCCGATTCAGCCACGGCATACAGCTCGGTGCGGTTGCAGGTGGACAGGAGGACGGCCTCGGCCACCTGCGGAGTGTCACGCAGCGACGCCAGCGCCCGCGACAGCGCATCGCCGCCGAAAGCCGCGCGTTCGCGCAGTTCCACCGGCGCGGTCTGGTGATTCAGTCCGAGCACCCACAGGGTCATTGTTCAGTTGCTTGCGATAAGCTGCTGGCCATTCAAGTCGTCATTTTAAGGCCAGAAGCCCCCGATGCCCGCATTGATTCGCATCTCCAGCGTTCTGTTGCTGTCCCTGGCCGCCACCGGCGCGCTGGCCAAGGGGCCGGCGGTCCCGGACGGCGCGGCCGAACCGGCCCCGCTGACCCCGGTGATGGCCGGCGAATTCGCACTCCAGGCCGGTAAGCTGCCCGAGGCCGCGCGCTGGTATCTGGAAGCGGCCGAAGCCGGCCGCGACGACGCCGGACTGGCCGAGCGGGCCACCCGCATCGCCATGCTGGCCAACGACGATGCCCGCGCGGCCAAGGCCCTGCGCCTGTGGCAGGCCCGTGCGCCGCGTTCGCTGTCGATGCGCAGCGCGGCCGCCGCGCTGGACATGCGCACCGGCGACCTGAAGGCCGCGCGCGCGGACCTGACCGCCCTGCTGGCCGACCCGGACCCGCGCGGCTGGCGCTTCGCGCTGGCGGCCCTGATCGGCGGTGGCCGCGATCCGGCGGTGCCTGCCCAGGTGCTGGGTGAACTCGTCGACGCCAATGCCATTCCGGACCAGCTCGACGCGTGGCAGGAGTTCGGTCGCCTGGCCATGCGCATGGACCAGCCTGTGCTGGCCCGACGCATGATCGACGAGGTGGTGCGGCGTTTTCCAGGCGAGCCGCGCGTGGCGCTGCTCAATGCCAGCCAGATGTTCCAGGCCGGTCGCCGTGACGAGGCCCTGGCGGCCCTGAAGGCGGTCGAGCCGCGCGCGCGCCAGGATGCCGAGCTGCGCAATGCCGTGGCGGTCGCCTATGACGCCATGGGCGACGCGCGGGCCGCCGAGCGTCTGTTGGCCGTGGGCCCGCAGGACGTGCAGACCTGGGGCATGCGCGCCTCGCTGCTGGCCAAGGAAAAGGACGACGCGGGGCTGCTGGCGCTCTACACCGACCTCTCGCGGCAGGCCAGCAAGCCGGATCCGGCCCAGCGGCTGTTGCTTGGCAAGATTGCCGAATACCTCAAGCGTCCGGCCGAAGCGGTGGACTGGTACCACAGCGTGCCCGGCGGCGAGGAGTTGACCGAAGCCCGCCTGCGTGCAGCCAACGCCCAGTACCTGGTGGGTCGCCAAGACCAGGCGTTCATCGAAGTCCGCGCCATCCAGTCCGACGCCATGGTGGACGACGAGGCGCGCCGCGATGCCTATCTGCTTGAGGCGGAGCTGCGCCAGCGCGGCGACGACCTGCCGGGCGAGCTGGATGCACTGGCACGTGGCCTGGCTGCCTATCCGGACGAGAACGGCCTGCTGTACGCCCGCGCGCTGGCCTGGGAGCGTCGCGACGATGTCCCGCGCGCCGAGGCCGACCTGCGCAAGATACTGGTCACCGAGCCGGAGAACGTGGCGGCGCTCAATGCGCTGGGTTACACCCTGGCCGACCGCACCACGCGCTACCAGGAAGCCCTGGAACTGATCGACCGCGCACGCGTGGCCGAGCCGGACAATGCCGCGATCATTGACAGTTATGGCTGGGTGCTCTATCGCCTTGGCCGCAACGAAGAAGCGCTGGTGCAGCTGCGCCGTGCCTGGACGCTGGCCAAGGACGCGGAGATTGCCGCGCACGTCGGCGAAGTGCTGTGGGTGCTGGGCCGCAAGGACGAGGCACGCCACTTCTTCGACGAAGCCCGCAAGCTGGACCCTGACAACCGTGCGCTGCAGCGCGTGATCGAGACCTTCGGCGTATGACTCTGCGTTTGCTCAAGGCCGCTGCGGCGGCCGCCCTCATGCTGTCACTTTCGGCCTGCGTCTCGATGGGGTCGCGCAGCGCGCCGGCCGCTCCGGCGATCGTGGATACCGTCTCGGCAGAGGCGCAACAGGCTGAAAACGACCGTGTGACGGCGCTCCGGGCGCAGCCGGACTGGACCTTCCAGGGGCGTGTGGCCGTCAACAAGGGGCGCAACGGGGGCAATGGCCGCATCGACTGGCAGCAGCAGGCGCGCCAGTACGTGATCGAGCTCAGCGCCCCGGTGACCCGGCAGAGCTGGACCCTCACCGGAGACAGCCACCATGAAGGCGGTCGCCTGGACGGAGTCGAAGGTGGGCCGCGCGAGGGCGAGGACGCCCAGCAGCTGCTGCTGGAGGCGACCGGCTGGGATATCCCGGTCAACCAGTTGCCCGACTGGGTACGGGGTCTGGTGGCGGACGACGCAGCGGCGGCCGACCTGGTCGAGCGCGACGGGGAAGGGCGTCCGCGCCGCGTGCGCCAGATGGGCTGGGAGATCCAGTACCTGGACTGGCATCCGGCCGAAGGCGGCCGGCCGGTACTGCCGCGGCGTATCGAAGCGGTCAGCGGGGATGCCAAGGTTCGTCTCGTCGTGGACAGCTGGTCGTTGGGACGGCCATGACCGACCCGCAGCTGAAGGAGGCAGGGTGGTCCTGGTGGCCGGCTCCGGCCAAGCTGAACCTCTTTCTTCACATCACCGGCCGCCGTGCCGACGGCTACCACCTGCTCCAGAGCGTGTTCCGGCTGCTCGACTGGGGCGACCGGATCGGCCTGCGTCTGCGTGAAGACGGGCAGGTCCGCCGCGTGGGGACCTCCCTGGCGGGTGTTGCCGAAGCGGACGACCTGGCGGTAAGAGCGGCGCAGCTGCTCAAATTGAATGCAAATGTCGCTCAAGGTGTCGACATTTTCGTCGAAAAGCACATTCCGGCCGGCGGCGGCTTCGGCGGCGGTTCGTCCGATGCCGCCACCGTCCTGGTGGCCCTGAACCGCCTGTGGGGCGCCGGGCTGGAGGAGGACGCCCTGGCGGCCCTGGGGCTGCAGCTGGGCGCGGATGTGCCCGTGTTCGTCCGCGGCCGCAATGCCTGGGCGGAAGGCGTGGGTGAGCAGCTCACCCCGATCGCCCTCGCGCCGGCCTGGTATGTCATCGCCGACCCCGGCGTTCACGTTCCCACCCCGGTGCTTTTTGCCAGTCCGGATTTGACGCGCGATGCCCCACAGGCGAAAATAGCGGACTTCGCTTCCGGGTCTCTGCTCGGTAATGCGTTCGAGCCGGTCCTGCGCCGTCGCGAACCTGCCGTGGAGGCAGTGCTTGCGGCGTTGAGCAGCATCGGCCGGGCACGACTCACCGGGTCGGGAAGCGGTTGCTTCGTCGAGTTCGTCACGCGCGCTGCTGCAGAGCAGGGCCTGGCGCGGTTGCCGGAGGAGCTGCGGGCATGGGTGGCTGCGGGCGTGGAGCGCTCGCCACTGCTTGATGTACTCGAGCGTTGTTGATTTTTTGATGCAGGGGCGTCGCCAAGAGGCCCAAGGCACCAGGTTTTGATCCTGGCATTCGGAGGTTCGAATCCTCCCGCCCCTGCCACTTGCGGTTGTCAGCCGCGGTCTCCAGCGCATCGTTGCGCGGGGCCCGGTTGTACAGCCGCAGTGTTGTCACCGCAGACACTCTCCAGGTGCCGGCGGCCGAGTTCTCCGTCACAGCTCCCGCCCGAGACCCACCATGATGCAAGAACACCCCAACCTGCTGGTTTTTTCCGGCAACGCCAACAAGCGTCTCGCGCAGAGCATCTGCAAGGAGCTGGGGGTGCGCCCGGGCAAGGCGCTGGTGTCGCGGTTCTCCGATGGTGAAGTGCAGGTCGAGATCGAAGAAAACGTCCGCAAGCAGGACGTGTTCGTGATCCAGCCGACCTGCGCGCCCAGCGCCGAGAACCTGATGGAACTGCTGGTGCTGATCGATGCGCTGAAGCGTGCGTCGGTCAACAGCGTCACTGCGGTGGTGCCGTACTTCGGCTATTCGCGCCAGGATCGCCGCATGCGTTCCTCGCGCGTGCCGATCACCGCCAAGGTGGCCGCCAAGATGTTCAGCGCGGTAGGGGCCGACCGGGTCCTGACCGTGGACCTGCATGCGGACCAGATCCAGGGGTTCTTCGACATGCCGGTGGACAACGTGTACGCGTCGCCGCTGCTGCTCGCCGACATCTGGCGCGCCTACGGCACGGAAAACCTGATCGTGGTGTCCCCGGACGTGGGTGGCGTGGTGCGCGCGCGCGCTGTGGCCAAGCGCCTGGACGATGCCGACCTGGCGATCATCGACAAGCGCCGTCCGCGCGCCAACGTCTCCACCGTGATGAACATCATCGGTGACGTCGAAGGCAAGACCTGCGTGATGGTCGATGACATCGTCGACACCGCAGGCACCCTGTGTGCGGCTGCCGCAGCGCTGAAGGCGCGCGGCGCGCTCAAGGTGGCCGCGTACTGCACCCACGCCGTGCTTTCGGGCCCGGCCGTCGACAACCTGAACAACTCCCAGCTCGACGAGCTGGTGGTGACCGACACCATCCCGCTGCGAGACGAAGCGCGGGTGTGCAGCAAGATCCGCCAGCTCAGCGTGGCGGAGATGCTGGCCGAAACGATGCGCCGCATCGCCTTCGGTGAGTCGGTCAGCTCGCTGTACGTGGATTGATGTGAAGTTTTTCCCGCCCGCCGGCAACGGCGGACGGACCCCCGGGCACTTCTGGTCGCGGATGTGCCCTTCAACCGCCACGCCATCCTGGCAAGGCAACAACTGGTAGCAAAAAAATGTCGAAGACCCATGAAATCAAGGTCACCAAGCGTGAACTGCAGCGTAAGGGTGCGAGCCGCCGCCTGCGTCACGCCGGTGTGATTCCGGCCATCGTGTACGGCGGCAACGCCGAGCCGGTCGCCATCAGCCTGGACCACAACGCCACCTGGCTCGCCCAGCAGAACGAGTGGTTCTACTCGTCGATCCTGAGCCTGAACCTGGATGGTCAGATCACCAAGGTCCTCCTGCGTGACATGCAGCGCCACCCGCACAAGCAGCTGATCATGCACCTGGACTTCCTGCGCGTGAACGAGAACGAGGCCCTGACCGCCAACGTTCCGCTGCACTTCATCAACGAAGACACCTCGCCGGCTGGCAAGGCTTCCGACATCGTGATCACCCACGAACTGAAGGAAGTGACCGTGTCCTGCCTGCCGAAGGATCTGCCGGAGTCGATCGACGTCGACCTGGCCGACCTGAAGGCCGGTGACGTGGTGTACCTGTCCAACATCAAGCTGCCGAAGGGCGTGGAAATCCCGGCCCTGGCGCTGGGCAAGGACCACGACGACGCCATCGTCACCGCCAAGGCCGGCAAGGTCGACGCGGCTGACGAAGAAGAAGCGCCGGCTGCAGAGTAATACCCAGCGGTGGGGGGGGG
>JAEWLO010000173.1 GCA_023457475.1 Pseudomonadota bacterium
GCTGGGAAGCCGTTGTCTTCAAGTACTCGATGACCAACCGCCGCCGCTCCGGGTCGGCGGTCGAGGTACTCATGCGCGCATCCGGAACCACGCTGGAGGGTGAGCTCAGGAACGCGTCCAGCGTCAGTTCGGTCCACACGATGTCCGCCTTGCGCATTGCCGGCGAATACGGGAAATCCGGCACGCTGCCGGCGCGCCGACCCAGCACCCCATGCAGATTGGGCCCGAACCGATGCACGCCGCCAGCGTTCGCGGTATGGCAGCCCGCGCAGATCGCGAATGCCCGTTCCTGTGGTGTCTGAGGCACCCGCGCGCACCCGCCAAGCAGCGTGGCAATCCCTAAGTAGAGCCACGCCCTGCGTGGCTGGACAACCCCAATCACGCGCGTTCCATCACATCGACGAATAATTCGGCCCACCGCCACCCTGCGGCGTCACCCAGACAATATTCTGGGTCGGATCCTTGATGTCGCAGGTCTTGCAGTGCACGCAGTTCTGCGCGTTGATCTGCAGCTGCTCCTGGCCTTCGCCACCGACGAACTCATACACGCCGGCCGGACAGTACCGCGCTTCCGGACCGGCATACTCGGCCAGGTTCACACGCACCGGAATCGTGCTGTCCTTCAAGGTGAGGTGGCTGGGCTGGTCTTCCTCATGGTTGGTGCTGCTGAGGAACACCGAGCTGAGCCGGTCGAACGTCAACACGCCGTCCGGCTTGGCGTAGGTGATGCGGGTGTGCCGGGCGGCCGGTTCCAGGCATTCATGGTCGGCCTTGCTGTGACGCAGGGTCCATGGCGGGTTGCGGATGCCCAGCTTGGGCAGCAGCCACTGCTCGATGCCGGTCATCAGCGTGGCCACGCTGCGCCCCTTCTTGAACCACTGCTTGAAGTTCTTCGAGAGCTTGAGCTCATCGTGCAGCCAGCTCTTCTCGAATGCCTCCGGATAGGCGCTCAGCTCATCGCGCTCGCGCCCGGCCGCCAGCGCATCGAACGCGGCATCGGCGGCCAGCATGCCGGTCTTGATCGCGGCATGGCTGCCCTTGATGCGGCTGGCATTGAGGTAGCCGGCTTCGCAGCCGACCAGCGCGCCACCGGGGAACACCGTCTTCGGCAGCGAGAACAGACCGCCGGCGGTAATCGCGCGCGCGCCGTAGCCGATGCGCTTGCCGCCTTCCAGATGCTTCCGGATCGACGGATGGGTCTTGAAGCGCTGGAATTCCTCGAACGGGCTCATCCACGGGTTGCGGTAGTCCAGGCCGACCACGAACCCGATCGCGACCTTGCCGCCGTCGGCGTGGTACAGGAACGAACCGCCGTAGGTGTCGCTGTCCAGCGGCCAGCCGGCGGTATGCACCACCAGGCCCGGTTCGTGTTTTGCCGGGTCGATCTGCCAGAGTTCCTTGATGCCGATGCCATAGGCCTGCGGATCCTTGCCGGCATCCAGCTGGTAGCGGGCGATGAGCTGGCGGCCGAGATGACCGCGCGAGCCTTCGGCGAACACCGTGTACTTCGCATGCAGTTCCATGCCGCGTTCGAAGTTGGGCCCCTGCGTGCCGTCCTTTCGGATGCCCATGTCACCGGTGGCTACGCCCATCACCGCGCCGTTGGCGTCGTACAGGACTTCGGCGGCGGCGAAACCGGGGAAGATCGCCACTTCCAGCGCCTCGGCCTGCTGCGCCAGCCAGCGGGTGACCTCGCCCAGGCTGACGATGTAGTTGCCCTGGTTGTGGAAGCATTCGGGCAGGAACGCATGCGGGGTGCTCCGCGCACCGTCCGGGCTGAGGAACAGGAACTCGTCGCGGGTAACCGCCTGCTTCAGTGGTGCGCCACGCTCGGCCCAGTCCGGGAACAGTTCGGTCAGCGCGCGCGGGTCCATGATCGCGCCGGAGAGGATGTGCGCGCCGGGCTCGGAGCCCTTCTCCAGCACGCAGACAGACAGTTCGCGGCCGGCCTCGATTGCGCGCTGCCGCAGGCGGATGGCGGTGGCCAGGCCGGCGGGGCCGCCGCCGACGATCACCACGTCAAATTCCATGGCTTCGCGCGGCGGCAGGACGGTGGTTTCTTCGCTCATCGTGATGCGTAACTCGTGGGTAGTGCCGCCCGTGGTCGCCGGCGGCGGTTGCCTGGGAATCGCGCGCGAAACAACGGCGCAACTGCATGTTCAGTGCATCAGGGTACCGGGCGCGGGCGTTTACGCCTAGTTCGCAGAGGTTGTCGCCGTGCTCACGGTCGTTTGGTGCAATGCATCAATTCACTGCGCGACCGGCGCGTACGGGACGGGTGCCGGCCTCAACCGAATGCCGGGTGGTACTGGACGTCTGCGTCGGGCGAAGGCCCGAGCAGCTGCAGCGCCTGGAAGTACTCGGCCGGGACCCCGGCCAAGCGCAGCCGGGCATCGGCGCGGAAGCCGAAGCGCCCGTAGTACCCCGGTTCCCCCAACAGCACGCATCCGGCGGCACCTTCCTTCTCCAGGGCCTTCAGCGCCGCGCGCATCAATGCGCTGCCCACGCCCTGGCCCTGCCGGGACGGCAGCACCGAAATCGGACCCAGGCCATACCAGCCTTCGGTGCCGTCGCTGAGCTGCACGGGCGAGAGCGCCACGTGGCCGACCAGCGCGTCTTCATCCTCGGCCACCAGCGAGATGGCCAGTGCCCCATGGGTGCGCAGTGCATCGACGATGAACGCTTCGGTCTGGCTGCTGTGCGGCGCGTCGGCGAAAGCGGCATGGGTGAGCGCATGAATGGCGGTCTCGTCACCCGGCTGCTCGGGTCGGATCTTCATGCGGGGAGCCTCTGCGACGGAATGTCGCCATTGTAGGGGCCGTGCTGCGCCGTGCCTTGGCCGCGCGTGGCCGAGCAGGGACAATGAGCGCGTTCACCTCTGACCAGCGCCGGGTAGCCATGTCCCTCAATCCGTATGACCTGTTCGATGTCCGTTCCCTGCTCAGCGAGGAGGAACGAGCGGTCCAGGCCAGCGTGGCGCGGTTCACCGACGAGCGCGTGCTGCCGATCATCGGTGACGCCTTCGACCAGGGACGCTTTCCCGACGAACTGATTCCCGAAATCGCCGGGCTGGGCCTGCTCGGTTCGAGCCTGCCGGAACAGTACGGCGGTGGCGGCCTGAACGCGGTGAGCTATGGCCTGATCTGCCAGGAACTGGAGCGTGGTGATTCGGGTCTGCGCAGCTTCGTGTCGGTGCAGAGCTCGCTGTGCATGTACCCGATCTTCGCCTACGGCAACGAGGAACAGCGCCAGCGCTGGCTGCCCGACATGGCGGCCGGCAAGGTGATCGGCTGCTTCGGCCTGACCGAGGCCCACGGCGGGTCGGACCCCGGGGCAATGAAGACCCGCGCCATCCGCGACGGCGGCGACTGGGTGGTGAACGGCAGCAAGATGTGGATCACCAGCGGCCCGGTGGCCGACATCGCCATCGTCTGGGCGCAGACGGAGGACGGTATCCAGGGTTTCGTTCTGGAAAAGGGCATGCCGGGGTTCACCACGCAGGAGATCAAGCACAAGATGAGCCTGCGCGCCTCGCTCACCGGCGCGCTGTTCTTCGACAACGTGCGTGTGCCCGAACGCAACCGCCTGCCCGGCGTGCAGGGGCTGAAGGGACCGCTGGGCTGCCTGAACCAGGCGCGTTACGGCATCAGCTGGGGCCCGATCGGCGCGGCGGTAGCCTGTCTGGACGAAGCACTGGGCTACACGAAGGAGCGCGTGCTGTTCGGGCGGCCGGTGGCGGCCACGCAGAGCGCGCAGATCAAGCTGGCCGACATGGCGCGGCGGATCACCACGGCGCAGTTGCTGTCACTGCAGCTGGGCCGCTTGAAGGACGCGGGGCAGCTGCAGCCGCAGCAGGTCAGCCTGGCCAAGTGGAACAACTGCCGGATGGCGATCGACATCGCGCGCGAGTGCCGCGACCTGCTCGGCGGCGCGGGGATTACGACCGAACACGTCGCGATCCGGCATGCGCTGAACCTGGAGTCGGTGATTACCTATGAGGGCACGGAAACCGTGCACCAGCTGGTGATCGGGCGGGAACTGACCGGCATCAACGCGTTCTGACGGAGTCCGTTGGACACGCCTGGCGGGTGCAACGCGGGACATGGTCACTCGCCGCCGGCGAACCCGTTCTGCCGCCAGGCTTCGTACATCACCACGGCGACCGTGTTGGAGAGGTTGAGGCTGCGGTTGTCCGGGCGCATCGGCAGGCGCAGGCGGCGGCCGTGCGGCAGCGCGTCGAGCACATCCTGCGGCAGACCGCGGGTTTCCGGGCCGAACAGGAAGGCGTCGCCGTCTTCGAACTGCTGGGTGTCATAGCGCACGCTGCCGCGGGTGCTGAGTGCGAACAGGCGCTTGGGTGCGATCACCTGCAGGGCGGACTCGAGATCCGGATGCACCTGCAGTCGGGCGTATTCGTGATAGTCCAGGCCGGCGCGCTTGAGCTGCTTGTCGCTCAGGTCGAAACCGAGCGGCTCGATCAGGTGCAGTTGCGCGCCGGTATTGGCACAGAGGCGGATCACATTGCCGGTGTTCGGGGGAATTTCCGGCTGGAACAACACAACGTGGAACGTGGGCGAGGCGGTCATCGGCGCAGTGTACGCCGCGACGCACCCCGCAGGTACCGCCCGTAAGCGGGTACCTGCGGCAGGTTACGGACGGACCAGCACCGAGGCGGTTTCCAGGGCGAAGGCCTGCAGGTCGCTCGGCGACGGACGCACGTGCAGGGTCGGCAGGTTGATGACCACTTCGTTGGCCATGGCGGCGGCGACGGCGGTGAAGGCACCCACATAGTCGCGACCCTGCGCCTGTTCGGCGGCCAGTGCTTCGCGCTGTTCGACGCTGGGACGCACTTCGACGGCGGCCAGGGTGGTCACGCGCTGGCTGTTGGCCAGCTCCTGGCGGTACTCGGCGATCATGCCGGCGGTCGGGCGGACTTCAACCGCGGCCAGGGTCGGGATGCTGCTGGTGCGCTCGACCTCGGCCTGGGCCAGCTGGTCGGCGGAGGGACGTACCTGGACCGTCTCCAGGGTGGTGATGGCGGAAGCGGCATGCACGTTCGAAACAAACGCGGAGCCGGCGGCGAAGGCGATGGCGATGGCGAGGGTCTTGGTGTTCATGACGGGGCCTGTTTAGTGTTGGTGATCAGTGGTGTGGTAGTAAGGTAGTACACCGAATCTGGGGATGCAAGCGGAATTTCAGTTTTCGGTGTTCTGTTCAGCGATCAGTCAGCTTTGGTTTGATCCTGTTCTGTCCGCACGGAGATCAAAGCAGGACCCGTGCCAACTTTTAGGTATTGATTCGTAAGGGTTTTCTGCGTCGGTGAGGGTGTCCGCTGTCCGGACACCTGTCCGCTCTGCCCATCGAGACTGTCCGTCCGCACCGATGTGACGGGTCCAATGACTGTTGGCCGATGCTCCATACAGGCCATCCGGGCTAGCATCCGGCTTCACTTACATGACCAAGGATCCGGAATGACCCTGCACCTTCGACCGCGTGGCGCGCTGCTGGCAGTTGCGCTCTCTGCCGCGCTCGGCACCCTGGCCCCGGCCCCGGTGATGGCCAAGCCGGCCCGCGTGGCCCAGGTCGACATTCCGTATGAGCAGTTCACCCTTCCCAACGGCCTGCGCGTGGTGGTGCATACCGACCGCAAGGCCCCGATCGTGGCGGTGAACCTCTGGTACCACGTGGGCAGCAAGGACGAGCCGGCCGGTCGCACCGGCTTCGCGCATCTGTTTGAGCACCTGATGTTCCAGCGCAGCGAAAACCACGACGGCGAGTACTTCGAGCCGTTCAAGCAGGTCGGCGTGACCGGCCAGAACGGCACGACCAATACCGACCGCACCAATTACTTTGAAAACGTCCCCACCACCGCGCTGGACATGGCGCTGTGGATGGAGTCCGACCGCATGGGCCACCTGCTCGGCGCGATCGACCAGGCAGCGCTCGACGAGCAGCGCGGCGTGGTCCAGAACGAGAAGCGGCAGGGCGAGAACCAGCCGTATGGACAGGTGTGGGACAAGATCAACCGCGCGCTGTACCCGGAAGGGCACCCGTACCACCACAGCGTGATCGGCTCGATGAACGACCTCAATGCGGCCTCGCTGGAGGACGTCAAAACCTGGTTCCGCACCTGGTACGGCCCCAACAACGCCGTGCTGGTGCTGGCCGGTGACATCGACGTCGCCACGGCGAAGGAGAAGGTGGCGCGCTACTTCGGCGACATCCCGGCCGGCCCGACCATGGCGCAGCCGAAGGTCGATGTGGCCAAACGCGACAAATCCACCCGCGAAACCATGACCGACAAGGTGCCGCAGGCGCGCATCTACCGCGCCTGGAACGTCGCGCAGACCGGCACCGCCGACCTGGACCAGCTGCAGCTGTTCGCCCAGGTGCTGGGCGGGGCCAAGGCCTCGCGCCTGGACCAGCGCCTGCTGCACCAGGACAAGCTGGTCGACAACGTCAGTGCCGGTGCCTACGGTTCGCAGCTGGGCTCGAACTTCATGATCATGGCCACCGTGAAGCAGGGCGTGGACCCGGCCAAGGTGGAGGCCATCATCGATGAGGAGGTGCGCCGCCTGATCCAGGATGGACCGACCAAGGCGGAGCTGGAACGCGGCAAGACCGCTTTCCGTGCCGGCTTCATTCGCGGCATCGAGCGGATCGGTGGCTTCGGCGGCAAGGCCGACGCCCTGGCCGAGTGCACCGTGTACGAAGGCGACCCGGGTTGCTTCCGCCGTTCGCTGAAGGTGATCAACGACGCCAGCGCCGACGACGTGAAAGCCATCGCGGCCAAGTGGCTGGGCCCCGGCGACCACACCCTTGTTGTGGAACCGGGTGCGCGTGTGGCCCTGACCGAACTGCCTTCGGAAACGCCCAAGCCGTTCACCGTGCCGGCGGTGGATCCCACCTTCAGCACCCTGCCGGGCCAGATCGACCGCAGCACCGGCGTGCCGCAGACGAAGACCT
Source organism: Pseudomonadota bacterium (assembly GCA_023457475.1). GTDB lineage: Bacteria > Pseudomonadota > Gammaproteobacteria > Xanthomonadales > Xanthomonadaceae > Stenotrophomonas. The sequence goes on from JAEWLO010000173.1 coordinate 6,967, forward strand.
TCCCGGAACTGAAGTTCCCGCAGCTGCACCGCGCCACGCTGAAGAACGGCACCCAGGTGATCCTGGCCGAGCGCCACGACATTCCCGTGGTGCAGTTCAGCTATGAATTCCCCGGTGGTTTCACCGCCGACCAGGGCCGCAAGTCCGGCACCGCCAACTTCACCATGGACCTGATGGGCGAAGGTGCCGGCGAGCGCGGTGCGCTGGCGTTTGCCGATGCGGCCGACATGCTCGGGGCCAGCCTGGGAGCCAGTGCGACGCTGGACAGCGCGAGCGTGTACCTGTCCTCATTGAAGGAGAACCTCGCACCCTCCCTGGCCCTGTACGCGGACATGCTCCGCAAACCCCGCTTCGAGCAGGGCGAGATCGACCGGGTCAAGGCAACCTGGATCGCCGGCATCCACCAGGAGAAGGCCAACCCGAATGCCGTGGCAATGCGTGTGCTGCCGCCGCTGCTGTACGGCGCGGGCCATCCGTATGCGATTCCGTTCACCGGCAGCGGCCGCGAGGCCGACATCCAGTCGCTGACCCGCCAGGACCTGGTGGACTTCCACCGCGACTGGCTCCGCCCGGACCAAGGCACCTTGATCGTGGTGGGTGATACCACCCTGAAGGAAATCGTGCCGCTGCTGGAGCGTCAGCTGGGTGACTGGAAGAGCACCGGCCCGGCTCCGCAGGCCAAGGCCCCGGTCGATGTGGCACGGCCGGCCAAGGGCCGCGTGTACCTCATCGACCAGCCCGGCGCGGTGCAGGCCAATCTGTTCGCCGGCCAGGTGGTGCCGTCCACGCTGGACACGGGCGCGACCCGTTTCGACATCGCCAACGGCGTGCTGGGCGGCGACTTCACCTCGCGCCTCAACATGAACCTGCGCGAGGAGAAGCACTGGTCCTACGGGGCACGCAGCAGCGCCAGCAGCACCCTGGGCCAGCGCCCCTGGATGGCGATGGCCCCGGTGCAGATCGACAAGACCGGCGAGGCCATGGCGGAGATGCGCCGCGAGATCGCCGATTTCGCCAGTGCGGCCGAGCCCATCACCCCGGCCGAGGTCACCCGCATCCGCAACATCCAGACCCTGAGCCTGCCGGGCGCGTATGAAACCGCCAGCGCGGTGATGAGCACCATCAGCGGCATCGTGCGCTACCAGCGCCCGGATGATTACGTGTTCAAGCGCAAGGCCGAGATCGAGGCGATG
>JAEWLO010000174.1 GCA_023457475.1 Pseudomonadota bacterium
CCCCCCCCGGGGGCGGGGGTTTTCTGGCGGCGGCCCGGGGGCCCCCGCCGCTCGGCCAGGTCCATGCGGCCCAGCACCTTGATCCGGCTCACCACGGCGGTCATCACCGCCGGCGGCACCTCGAACACCTTGTGCAGCACCCCGTCGATGCGGAAGCGCATGCGCCCCATGTCGCGGCGCGGCTCCAGATGGATGTCCGAGGCACGCTGTTCATAGGCGTACTGCAGCAGCCAGTCGACGATGTGGACGATATGGTGGTCGTCGGCGTTCACGTCGCCGGCCTTGCCCAGTTCCACCAGCTGCTCGAAGCTGGGCAGGGTGCCGCTGTTCTCGCCGCGCGCGTCGCTGCGCGCCCCGCGCACCGAACGGGTGACCCCGTAGAACTCCATGGTGTAGCGGTGCAGGTCCAGCGGATTGACCGTGGCCAGCTCGATCTGGCGGCGGGTCAGGTGCTGCAGGTCACGCAGCCATTCATGCGCCAGCGGCTCGCTGGTCGCCACCAGCACCCGTTCGCTGTTCACCGCCAGCGGCAGGAACCGGTGGCGCCGGGCGTAGGCATGGGACACCAGCGAGGTCACCGAGGCCACGTCCACCCGGGTCGGGTCGATGCGCAGGTAACGCGTGCCGGTGCGGGTGGCCAGCCATTCGGTCAGCCGCTCCAGGCCCAGCTCGCCGCCGCCGGCCGCGGCCAGCTTCAGGTTCGCCAGCAGCACCAGCGGATGCACCTCGCTGGCATTGCGGGCACCGTGGGCCGAGAAGCGGATCCGCTCCTGGTCGGCCAGGGCCACCAGGCCATCGGCCACCAGCGCGGCCGACACCGGGTCGAAGCCCAGCCGGCCGGGGGGCAATGGCACGGCCTCCGTGGCCGGCACGGGAAGGGGCGAAGCCGATGGGCGATGATCCATGCTCGGTATACTAGCGCACCCCCTTTGCAGGCCAGATACCGCCGCATGTCCGCCACGCCGACCGTTCCGATCACTTTCCAGGGCCTCATCCAGACCCTCAACCAGTATTGGGCGCAGCAGGGCTGCGTGCTGATCCAGCCGCTGGACCTGGAGGTCGGTGCCGGCACCTTCCACCCGGCCACCTTCCTGCGCTCGATCGGTCCGGAAAGCTGGAATGCCGCCTATGTGCAGCCGTCGCGCCGTCCCACCGACGGCCGTTACGGCGAGAATCCCAACCGCCTGCAGCGCTACTACCAGTACCAGGTGGCGATGAAGCCCAGCCCGGACAACATCCAGCAGCTGTACCTGGATTCGCTCAAGGCCCTGGGCATCGACCCGCTGGTGCATGACCTGCGCTTCGTCGAGGACAACTGGGAATCCCCGACCCTCGGGGCCTGGGGCCTGGGCTGGGAAGTCTGGCTCAACGGCATGGAAGTCACCCAGTTCACCTACTTCCAGCAGGCCGGTGGCCTGGAGTGCAGGCCGGTGCTGGGCGAGATCACCTACGGTCTCGAACGCCTGTGCATGTACCTGCAGAACTGCGACAACGTCTACGACCTGGTCTGGACCTACGGCCCGGACGGCACGCCGGTGACCTACGGCGACGTGTACCACCAGAACGAAGTGGAGCAGAGCACCTACAACTTCGAGTACGCGAACGTGGAAGAACTCTTCCATCGCTTCGACGCGTGCGAGAAGGAAGCGCAGTTGCTGGTCGAGGCCGGCCTGCCGCTGCCCGCCTATGAGCAGGTCTGCAAGGCCAGCCATTCGTTCAATCTGCTGGATGCGCGCCGCGCGATCAGCGTCACCGAGCGCCAGCGCTACATCCTGCGCGTGCGCGCGCTGGCCCAGGCGGTGGCGAAACTGTATGAAGCCAAGCGCCTCGAAGCGGTGGCCGCCAAGGAGGTGCAGGCATGAGCACGATGCAGCCGCTGCTGATCGAACTGGGCACCGAAGAGCTGCCGGTGAAGGCGCTGCCGGGCCTGGCCCAGGCGTTCTTCGATGGCATCGTCGACGGGCTCACCAAGCGTGGCGTGGCCGTGGAGCGCGGCGACGCCAAGCCGCTGTCCACCCCGCGTCGCCTGGCCGTGCTGCTGCCCGGCGTGGCCCTGGAGCAGCCGGAACAGCGCGGCGAAGTGCTGGGTCCCTACCTGAACATCGCGCTGGATGCCGACGGTCAGCCGACCAAGGCGCTGCAGGGCTTCGCGGCCAAGGCCGGGATCGACTGGACCGCGCTGGAGCGCACCACCGATGGCAAGGGCGAACGCTTCGTGCACCGCTCTGTCACTCCGGGCGCACGCACCGCCGCGCTGCTGCCGGAGATCCTGGCCGAGGCGATCGCCGCCATGCCGATTCCCAAGCCGATGCGCTGGGGCAGCCACGCGTATGGCTTCGCCCGCCCGGTGCACTGGCTGGTGCTGCTGCACGGCAAGGACATCGTCGACGCCGAAGTGCTGGGCCTGAAGGCCGACCGCATGAGCCGCGGCCATCGCTTCATGCATGACAAGACCGTGTGGCTGAGCACCCCGGAAGACTACGTGAGCTCCATGCTCGCCGCATCCGTGGTGGTGGACCCCGACATGCGTCGCGAGCGCATCGTTCTCGCCGCCCACGCCGAAGCGGCCAAGGCCGGCGGCCAGGCGCGGATCACCGAGGACAACCTGGAGCAGGTGGTCAACCTGGTCGAGTGGCCGGCTCCGGTGCTGTGCAGTTTCGAACGCGAATTCCTGGCCGTGCCGCAGGAAGCGCTGATCGAAACGATGGAGATCAACCAGAAGTTCTTCCCGGTGCTGGATGCCAGCGGCAAGCTCACCGAGAAGTTCATCGGCATCGCCAACATCGAGTCGAAGGATGTCGCCGAGGTGGCCAAGGGCTACGAGCGCGTCATCCGCCCGCGCTTCGCCGACGCCAAGTTCTTCTTCGATGAAGACCTCAAGCAGGGCCTGGAAAGCATGGGCGACGGCCTGAAGACCGTTACCTACCAGGCCAAGCTCGGCAGCGTGGCCGACAAGGTGCAGCGCGTGGTCGCGCTGGCCGGGGTGATCGCCCCGCAGGTGGGGGCCGATGCAGTCCTGGCCAAGCGTGCCGCGCTGCTGGCCAAGAACGACCTGCAGTCGCGCATGGTCAACGAGTTCCCGGAACTGCAGGGCATCGCCGGCCGTCACTACGCGGTGACCGGTGGCGAATCGCCCGAGGTCGCACTGGCCATCGACGAGGCCTACCAGCCGCGCTTCGGCGGCGATGACATCGCGCTCTCGCTGCTGGGCAAGGTGCTGGCGATCGCCGAACGCCTGGATACTCTGGCTGGCGGCTTCGCCGCCGGGCTCAAGCCGACCGGCAACAAGGACCCGTTCGCCCTGCGCCGCAATGCGCTGGGTCTGGCGCGCACGATCATCGAAAGCGGTTTCGACCTGGACCTGCGCGCGCTGCTGGCTGCCGCCTTCTCGGGCCTGCCCGCCGCCGTACAGCCCAGTGCCGAGCGCAAGACCGACACGCTGCCGCAGGAGGTGTACGACTTCATCCTCGACCGCCTGCGTGGCTACTATGCCGACAAGGGCGTGCCGGCCACGCACTTCAACGCCGTGGCAGAGCTGAAGCCGGCCTCGCTGTACGACTTCGACCGTCGCATTGACGCCATCGGCACGTTCGCAGCGCTGCCGGAAGCCGAAGCCCTGGCGGCCGCGAACAAGCGCATCCGCAACATCCTGCGCAAGGCCGAAGGCGACATTCCCGGCATGGTCGATCCGGCGCTCCTGGCCGAACCGGCGGAAAGCGAACTGGCCGAAGCCGTCGAAGCGGCCATCGACGACAGCAACGCCAGCCTGCACCAGAAGGATTACGTCAGCGTGCTCGCGCGCCTGGCCCGCCTGCGCGCGCAGGTGGATGCGTTCTTCGATGGCGTCATGGTCAATGCCGAGGATCCCGCGCTGCGGGCGAACCGTCTGGCCCTGCTCAAGCGCCTGGGCGACCGCCTGGGCAGCGTGGCGGCGATCGAGCACCTCTCGAACTGACCCCACCCCGTAGAGCCACGCCCTGCGTGGCTGACACCGCGCAGACCACCTTGAGAGACGCCCGGCTCCGCCGGGCGTCTTTTTTG
>JAEWLO010000175.1 GCA_023457475.1 Pseudomonadota bacterium
GCCGTAGCCTTCGGGTGGAACCGCCTCCACCAGATGACCGATGCACCAGGTCACGACGACACCGGCGCCGCTGTAGCAGCCGTTGCCGCGTTGACCGGCACCCAGCACACGGGCGATGTCCTTGCCCTGGGACGGCTTCTCGCACAGGAACACGCGCATGAAGCCTCCTTGAAAATGTGCGGTTCATCGGATGGGCGTCAGCTTGGCGGGGCCAGGAGATGCCGGCAGCAAGGAAGCCGATTGATGCAGACACCGCTTTGTGATCGGCAGGCGGTCCGTTGCCGCAGCGGTGCGCATAGACCGCAGGAGCTGGCACAGCAAGAGCGTCGTTTCGGGAGGGCGGCTGGAACTCTGTGGACGACCTTGGAGCTATCCCCTGGGGATAGCTCGCTGGTGCATCGCGGGCGTATGACGGTTGCTACAGCCGCCCTCGGAGGAACGGCGATGGGCGAATTACTGTCCGCCGGCGGGCTTGGCGCTGAGCGCCACCGACTCGATGCGGTACGGCAGGATGCCCACGCGCCGCGCCTCGACCTTGAACGTCACGCGCTCGTTCTCGTCGGCGTCCTCCCATTCGTCGCGCACGGTGCGGCCCTCGACCAGCACCCGCATGCCTTTCTGGTACAGCGTCTTCCAGTGCTCGGCGTCGCGGTGCCACAGCTCCACGGGCGCCCAGAAGCCGCCGCGATCTTCGTACTCGCCGTCCTTCTTCGGGATCGGGTTGTCGAAGTAGACGTTCAGGCGCAGCAGCCGGCGCGGCTCGTCGTTGCCGTTCGGAAATTCGCGGTAGTCCGGCGCAGAACCGATGTTGCCCTCGCCGACGAAGTGCGTGCTCATGGTGACTCCTTGGTGGTGGGTGGAACGGACGCGGTATGCCCGTGGACGCGCCGCAGGTAAGCCGCTTCGGCCTGCGCGGCCTTGTTGGCGCATTCCAGGGCTTGGCGGGCGATGCTGTGGGTCAGGCTGATCTGCATGTTCAGCACGATGCGCTGCAGTTCGATCGCGTACAGCTCGTCGATCAGCGAGGCCGGCGTCGCGGGGTTGGCCAGCAGGGCTTCCCACAACGCCACGCCCATGGAGGAACGGTCGAGGTTGCGCCAGCGCAGGAAGGTCGTCCCTGCGCCAGTGGCCTGCTGGGCCAGTTGCACGTCGAGCAGGCTGAAGGGGTAGGCGCGTGCCTGGGGCAGCACACGCCGCTGCGCCAGGCCAATCACGTCGTCGCGCAGCGCTGCGCACTGGCTGGCCCAGGTCTCCAGACTCCCCTTACCCTTAAAAGGCTGTAAAAGGCCTTTTAGGTAGCCTGCGTGTTCCAGCCGCTGGAAGTCCGCCTGTTCCAGCGCCACGAAGCGCGTGGAGTGACTGATGGGGGGCGATGCCGTCATGCGTCAGCACCCTCATCGCCCGCCGCACCATCGGCTGCGCCACCCGTGGGAGCCTGCGCATCGGGCACGATGGCAGGCGCAGCAGGCGGCGTGCCGGGCTTGTTCGTCCGCCGCGCGATGGGTGGCGCGAAGCGCGAGCGGCGCGTGCCTTCCAGCACGTCCTGCGGCAACTCGCCGAACTTCTCCAGCGCCGCTCGCGCCGCCGCGTTCTTCGCCGCGAAGTCGTCGCGCGTCGTGCCCGAGTAGCGGTACTGCTGGGCCAGCGAGAACAGGCTGCGCAGCGCGTGCGCACCATCATTGAGCCAGCGCTCCAAGGTGCTGCGGTCGATCAGCGCCGTGTGGTGCGCCAGGATGAGTTTGCGTGCCAGGTCGTCGTAGTCGGCCAGCAGGTACACCGCCATGAATCCGAGCTGGGCGTTCACGAACAGCGGCAGCTTCACCGGCTGCACGTTCAGGTTCTCGCCGAGCGACAGCGCCGCTGGCACGTCGGCCAGGGCCTGATCCACCTGTTCGCGCAGGGTCTGCAGACGGGTCTTGGTGTCGGCGAGCTTGTCCTCGATCCGCAGCATCCACCAGTCCGAGTACGGGTCGTCCTGCTCGGCGCCGCGCTTCATCTTGTTCATGGCGCCGATGAAGCCGTTGAGACCGATGATGCCTGGGCGCCCCTCGGTCGGCGCGCGGCCGTGCCAGATGCGCGAAGCGTGGTGCGTGTGCAGCGTCAGCGACATCGCGCTGCGCAGCGATCCGAGATTCAGTTGCAGGGGTTCTGTGCGTTCGTTGGCCATGGGAGCGACTCGCGGTGAAGGGGCGAGTCGCCAGCATCGGCATCGGCCGGAAGGCTGTCAGTCAACAAACCGCAGCCCATGCGCGCCCGGTTTGTTCCGCGCGGAAGGCTGTGTGTGCCGGCTATCCCCTGGGGATAGCGCGGCGGATGTGTTCGCGGCTCGCGCGGAGGTGAGACCGCGTTGCGGGGCTATGCTTCGTGAGGTCTGTACCAGGCGGCCCGTTGCCCCTCCACCTCACGGTAGCGAAGCTCGAACAGGCGGCACTCGTGCACCACCTGCCGCCAACTGCTGCAGCCGTACTTGGCTGGAAGCTGCTCGGGATGCCGGTCCGCGATCCAGCGGCCAGCGGCGGCAATG
>JAEWLO010000176.1 GCA_023457475.1 Pseudomonadota bacterium
ATGCTGTACGTCGGCAAGCTCATCATCGACGCCGCGCTGCTGCTCAGCCGCCACGAGGCCGGGTTCCCGCCGTTCAGCGAAGCCCTTTCCAGCGGCCTGCTCAACCCGCTGCTGATCCTGCTGGCGCTGGAGTTCGGCCTCGCCATCGCCTCCGACCTGCTGGGCCGCATCGTCAGCTACGCCGACACCCTGCTCTCCGAACTGTTCACCAACGCCACCAGCGTGCGGCTGATGGAGCACGCCGCCGAGCTGGACCTGGAGGACTTCGAGGATCCCGACCTGCAGGACAAGCTGGACCGGGCCCGCCGCCAGACCATGGGCCGCATGAACCTGATGAGCCAGCTGTTCGGCCAGGTCCAGGACGCCATTACCGTGATCAGCCTGGCCATCGGCCTGCTGGTGTACGCGCCGTGGCTGATTCTGCTGCTGGCGGTGGCGCTGGTGCCCGCCTTCATCGGTGAATCGCACTTCAATGCCGCCGGGTACAGCCTGAATTTCCAGTGGACACCCGAGCGCCGCCAGCTGGACTACCTCCGCCAGATCGGGGCCAGCGTTGAAACCGCCAAGGAAGTGAAGATCTTCAACCTTCACCGGTTCCTGATCGAGCGCTACCGCTTCCTGGCCGACAAGTTCTTCCGCGCCAACCGGGCGCTGGCACGTCGCCGTGCTTTCTGGGGCACCCTGCTGGCGGCACTGGGCACGCTGGGCTACTACACCGCCTATGCCTACATCGCCTGGCGCACCGTGCGCGGCGACTTCTCCATCGGCGACCTTACCTTCCTCGCGGGCAGTTTCCTGCGCCTGCGCCAATTGCTGGAAGGCCTGCTCATCGGGTTTTCGCAGGTCGCCAGCCAGGCGCTGTACCTGGACGATCTGTTCTCCTTCTTCCAGATCCAGCCCGAAATCCATTCGCGCACCGACGCGGTACCGGTTCCGCAGCCGATCACGCAGGGCTTCGTGTTCGAGAACGTGGGCTTCCGCTACCCGGATGCGGAACGCTGGGCTGTGCGCCATCTGGACTTTGAACTGCGGGCTGGCGAAGTGCTCGCGCTGGTCGGCGAGAACGGGGCCGGCAAGACCACCCTGGTGAAACTGCTGGCGCGGCTGTACGACCCGGACGAAGGTCGCATCCTGCTCGACGGCCGCGACCTGCGCGACTACGACCTGGATGACCTGCGCGCCAACATGGGCGTCATCTTCCAGGATTTCGTGCGCTACAACCTCACCGCCGGCGAGAATATCGGCGTCGGCCTGGTCGGGGCCATGGGCGACCTGGCCCGGATCCGCGATGCAGCCCGGCGCGGCATGGCCGAAGAGGTGATCGACGGTCTGCCACAGGGCTATGACCAGCTGATCGGCCGGCGCTTCAAGCAAGGCGTGGACCTGTCCGGGGGGCAGTGGCAGAAGATCGCCATCGCCCGCGCCTACATGCGCGATGCCCAGGTGATGATCCTTGACGAGCCGACCGCCGCACTCGATGCGCGGGCCGAGTTCGAAGTGTTCCAGCGCTTCAAGGAGCTGTCCGACAACCGCACGGCCGTACTCATCTCGCACCGCTTTTCCTCGGTGCGGATGGCGGACCGGATTCTGGTGCTGGCCGAGGGGCGGCTGGAGGCCAGTGGTACCCATGCCGAGCTGATGGCCCAGGGCGGTCGCTATGCCGAGCTGTTCGAGTTGCAGGCGGCGGGGTATCGCTGACGCTGCCGGCGTGAACCGGGAACGCTGCGGTGGTGCCGCGTACTGCCGTCGCGAACGCCCACGTGCGGCACGTCAACGCCGCGATGCCGTATCGCGGGGCTTGCCCCGCTTGCCAGATGCATCGGGAAAGCTTCAGCGGGGCAAGCCCCGCTCTACGGCATTTGTCGGATGCATCGGGAAAGCTTCAGCGGGGCAAGCCCCGCTCTACGTCGCCGGGAAGACCCCGGAGGACGCCAGCGAAATGCCCCCTGCGGGCCAGTCAATGAGAATTTATCTCATCTGCGTTAGAATACCCGGGACGAAACCAGATCAGACCCACCCCCATGTCCTCCGCTTTTGGTGCCGAAACGGTGCTTGAGGTCCGTCACTGGACGGACGCCTACTTCAGCTTCACCACCACCCGTGACAGCGGTTTCCGCTTCGAGAACGGCCAGTTCGTGATGATCGGCCTGGAAACCGAGGCGCGGCCGCTGCTGCGCGCGTACTCCATCGCCAGCGCCAACTGGGAAGAGAACCTGGAGTTCTTCAGCATCAAGGTGCAGGACGGCCCGCTGACCTCGCGCCTGCAGCACATCAAGCCGGGCGACAAGGTGCTGGTCGGCAAGAAGCCCACCGGCACCCTGCTGATCAGCGACCTGCATCCTGGCAGGCACCTGTATCTGCTGGGCACCGGTACCGGCCTGGCTCCGTGGCTTTCGGTGATCAAGGACCCGGAAACCTATGAGCGCTTCGACAAGGTGATCCTCACCCACGGCGTACGCTTCGAGAAAGACCTCGCCTACCGCGATCTGTTCGAGAAGGAACTGCGTGAGCATGAGTTCCTGGGCGAGATGATCGGCGACAAGCTGCTCTACTACCCCGCCGTCACCCGCGAGCCATTCCCGAATCAGGGCCGTCTGACGTCCCTGCTGGAAAGCGGGGAAATGCAGCGTACGCTGGGTTTGCCGGAACTGAGCCCGGAAAACGACCGCGCGATGATCTGCGGCAGCCCGCAGATGCTGGCGGACCTGCGCCAGGTGCTGGACAGCCGTGGCTTCCAGACCTCACCGCGCATCGGCACGCCGGGGCACTACGTGTTCGAGCGCGCGTTCGTCGAGAAGTAAGCACCATCCGACGTAGAGCCCCCCCCAGGGGGGGTGGTCTTAGTTGCGGCACCCCGCACCCCCGCCGGG
>JAEWLO010000177.1 GCA_023457475.1 Pseudomonadota bacterium
AGACCCCACTGAGCGTCGACGCATTGATCAAGGATGTGGAGAACGGCATCTACATCATCGGCGACGGTTCGTTCTCGATCGACCAGCAGCGCTACAACGCCCAGTTCGGCGGCCAGCTGTTCTACGAAATCAAGAACGGAAAGATCACCCGCATGCTCGAGGACGTGGCCTACCAGATCCGCACGCCGGAGTTCTGGAACGCCTGCAGCGCCGTGGCCGATGAAAGCGACTACCGCCTGGGCGGTTCGTTCTTCGACGGCAAGGGCCAGCCGGGCCAGGTCTCGGCGGTCTCGCACGGCTCGTCCACCGCACGCTTCAACGGCATCAACGTCATCAACACCGCGCGCAGCCTCGGCTGACCGGTCAGGAGCCTACATACATGAGTATCTTCACCGAAGCCCAGGCCAAGGCCATCCTCGACAAGGTCATCAAGCTGTCCAAGGCCGACGAGTGCACGGCGGTACTGGCCGGTTCGATCAACGGCAACATCCGTTTCGCGCTCAACAACGTGTCCACCAGCGGCATCGTCGACAACACCGAACTTGCCGTCACGGTGGCCTTCGGCAAGCGCGTGGGCACCGCCTCGATCAATGAGTTCGACGATGCCGCGCTTGAACGCGTGGTCCGCCGCGCCGAAGATCTGGCCCGCCTGGCCCCGGAGAACCCGGAGTTCCTGCCGGCGATCGGCAAGCAGAGCTACACCCCCAGCCCGACGTTCAGCGAATCCACCGCCGCCATCGACCCGGCCTTCCGCGCCAAGGTCGCGGCCGACTCGATCGCGCCGTGCCGCGGCAACGGCCTGATCGCCGCCGGCTTCCTGGAAGACGGCCAGGGCTTCTTCGCCACCGCCAACAGCAACGGCAACTTCGGCTACCAGCGCAGCACCAACTTCGACTACACCTGCACCGTGCGCACCGAGGACGGGCGTGGCTCGGGCTGGGTCGGCCGCAATCTGAAGGACGCCGCCGACTTCAAGGCCGACCAGGACATCCGCATCGCCATGCGCAAGGCCACCGAATCCTCGGAAGCCAAGGCGCTGGAACCGGGCAAGTACACGGTGATCCTGGAACCGGCGGCGGCCGCCGGCCTGATCAGCTTCATGATGAATTTCTTCGATGCGCGTTCGGCCGACGAGGGCCGCAGCTTCCTGTCGAAGAAGGGTGGCGGCAACAAGCTTGGCGAGCAGGTGTACGACCCGCGCGTGAACATGTTCGCCGACCCGTGGCACCCCGAAGCGCCGGTGCTGCCGTGGGACCGCGACGGCCTTCCGCGCGAGAAGATGCCGATCATCGAGAACGGCAAGGTCGCCAATCTCGAGTACTCACGGTTCTGGGCGCAGAAGCAGGGCAAGACCGTCAAGGCCACGCCGGGCAATCTGCTGATGAGCGGTGGCGACAAGAGCCCCGCCGAGCTGCTGCGCGGCACCCAGAAGGGCATCCTGGTCACCCGCACCTGGTACATCCGCATGGTGGATCCGCAGACCGTGCTGCTGACCGGCCTGACCCGCGACGGCACGTTCTACATCGAGAACGGTCAGATCAAGTATCCGGTGAAGAACTTCCGCTTCAACGAGTCGCCGGTGATCATGCTCAACAACATCGAAGAGCTGGGCAAGCCGGTCCGCGTGGCGGGCGACGAGTCCAGCTTCGTGATGATGATCCCGCCGATGAAGCTGCGCGATTTCACCTTCACCTCGCTGTCCGACGCGGTCTGATGACCGAAGGGGCATGAACCGGGCGCAGTTCCTGCGGTTGATGCTGGGCGGTGCCGCGATGGCGGCACTGCCCGGCCTTGCCCGGGCGCAGGCCGGCCGTTACGACTTCTGGTTCACCCGCCTCAAGTACGACTCCGGCGACTGGGACGTGGACGCACGCATGCCGTCCAACGTGATCACCTCGCTGATCGATTACACCACCCTGCGCGTGGACCCGACCGAGCATGTCATCGCCCTGTCGGACCCGCGCATGCTGGAAGCGCCGTTCTGCTACCTGGCAGGGCACAAGCTGGTGGAGTTCAATGCCGCCGAGCGGCAGAACTTCGTAAGGTACGTCCGCAACGGCGGCTTCGTGTTCGTGGATGACTGCAACCACGACATCGACGGGCTGTTCGCAAAATCGTTCGAGGCGCAGATGGCGAAGCTGTTTGGTGCATCGGCGTTGAAGAAGCTGCCCAACTCCCATGCGCTGTACCGAAGCTTCTTCCGTTTCCCGGAGGGCCCACCGGCCACCGGCTTCGAGCTCAATGGCTGGGGCGACGACCTCGTCCACGATTACCTCAAGGGCATCGAGGTCGATGGCCGGCTGGGTGTGCTCTACAGCAACAAGGACTACGGCTGCGAGTGGGATTACGACTGGCGCAACAAGCGGTTTCTTGCGGAAGACAACACGCGGTTTGCGGTGAACATCGTCATCTATGCGTTGAACGGATAAGCCCTCATGAATACCGAAAGCACGATTGATTCCCTGTTGTCGAAACTGCAGCCGCTGCGCGACGCGCTGGGGCAGGCGGTGGTGGGACAGCATGCCGTGGTGGAGCAGCTGCTGATCGGCCTGCTGGCGGGTGGGCATGTGTTGCTCGAAGGCGCGCCCGGACTGGGCAAGACCCTGCTGGTGCGCTCGCTGGGCCAGGCGCTCGAGCTGCAGTTCCGGCGCGTGCAGTTCACCCCGGACCTGATGCCCAGCGATATCCTCGGCACCGAACTGCTGGAGGAAGACCACGGCAC
>JAEWLO010000178.1 GCA_023457475.1 Pseudomonadota bacterium
GCTCTACGCGGGCTCCGGAATACATGCGGCCGTCAGCCAATGCCCGGCGCGCCGGGTAGAATGGCGCGATGCCCCGTTCCCTGCTCTCCTCCCTCAAGCCCTTGGCCGGCAATGCGCTGCAACTGGCGCTCAACCGCACCCTGGCGTTGGACCCCGACACCCGAAGCGCGTTGACCGCGCTGGATGGTCGCCATATCGCCCTGACCCTGGAGTCGCCGTCGCTGGTGATGCGGATCGGGGTGGACGGTGATCGGCTGACGGTCGGTCCGGTGGATCCGGCCCAGGAACCGGACCTGGCGGTGCGCAGCACCCTGGGCGGGGTCCTGGCGCAGCTGCCGCTGCTGGCCAGCGCGCGCCGCGGCGGCGACGCACCGGCCGGACGGGTGAAGGTCTCCGGCGATGCCGAGCTGGCCCGCCGCCTGCAGCAGCTGGCCAGCCGCTTCGATCCGGACTGGCAGCTGCCGTTCGTGCGGGTGTTCGGCGAGATCGTGGGCGTGCAGGTCGCCAACGCACTGCGCTCGGCCCTGCAGCATGCGCGCCGTGGCGCGTCCGACCTGGCGCACAGCGCCGCTGAATTCGTCACCGAGGAGTCCCGCGACGTGGTAGCCCGTGCAGAACTGGATGCGTTCCACGACGACGTGGATGTGATGCGCGACGACGTCGAGCGCATGGCCGCGCGCGTGCAGCGCCTGCAGGTGCGCGCATGAAGGCGCTGTTCCGGGCCAGCCGTATCGGCCGCGTGATCCTGCGCTACCGTCTGGATGATCTGCTGCAGGGCACGCCGGTGGAGCGTTGGCTGCGTCTGGCCAAGCCGTTCGTGCCGCGCGCCTCGGCCGACATCGCCGCCCAGTCGCGCGGTGCGCGCCTGCGTCTGGCCCTGCAGGACCTCGGGCCCATCTTCGTCAAGTTCGGGCAGATCCTGTCCACGCGGCGCGACCTGATTCCCGCCGACATCGCCAACGAACTCACGCTGCTGCAGGACCGGGTGAGGCCGTTCGACGGTGACGCCGCACAGCGCATCGTCGAAGCCGCACTCGGCCGTCCGGTCAGCGAGGCCTTCGCCACCTTCGATCTCCAGCCGCTGGCCTCGGCCTCCATCGCACAGGTACACGCGGCCACCCTGGCCGACGGCCGCCAGGTGGTGGTCAAGGTGCTGCGCCCGGACATCGAAAAGCAGATCGACGCCGACATTGCCCTGCTCAAGTCGGCCGCAGCGCTGGTGGAACGCACCCATCCACGCGCGGACAAGATCCGCCCGCGCGAAGTCGTCGCCGAAGTCGAGAACACCCTGGCCGCCGAACTGGACCTGCAGCGCGAGGGGGCCAACGCCAGCGTGCTTCGCCGCTTCTGGCTGGACTCGGACGATCTGTACGTGCCCGAAGTGATCTGGAGCCACACGGCCGAGCGCGCGCTGACCCTTGAGCGTGTGTGGGGCATTCCTTCCGACGACATCGACGCGCTCGACAAGGCGGGCATCGACCGCAAGGCACTCGCCGCCAAGGGCGTGCGCGTGTTCTACACGCAGGTGTTCCGCGACAACTTCTTCCATGCCGACGCCCATGCCGGCAACATCTGGGTGGACACCGACCCGGCGCGCCGCGACAACCCGCGCTTCATCGCGCTGGACTTCGGCATCATGGGCCAGCTCTCGGAGGAGGATCAGTACTACCTCGCCGAAAACTTCATGGCCATCTTCAACAAGGACTACCGGCGCATGGCCGAGCTCCACGTGGAAGCCGGCTGGATGCCCAACAACGTGCGCATCGATGAGCTCGAAGCCGCCGCGCGTTCCGTGTGCGAACCGTACTTCACCCGTCCGCTCTCGCAGATTTCGCTGGCCGAAGTGCTGATGAAGCTGTTCCGGGACGCGCAGCGCTACCAGCTCACCCAGCAGCCACAGCTGATCCTGCTGCAGAAGACCCTGCTCAACATCGAAGGCGTGGGCCGGCAGATGGACCCGCAGCTGGATATCTGGGCGGTGGCCCGGCCGGTGCTGGAACGCATCCTGCGCGAACGCTACAGCCCGCGCCGCGTGCTGAAGGAACTGCGCAAGCGCCTGCCGGAAATCATGACCCACACGCCGGACATGCCGCGCCTGGTGCACGCCTGGCTGAAGCAGCAGGTGGAAGGCGAGCATGAGCTGGCGATGCGCTCGGTGGATCTGGTCGCGCTCAATCTCAACCTGCAGAAGCTGCAGAAGCGCGCGGTGGCCGCCATCGCCGGTGTAGGCCTGCTGATCGTTGCCGCCGTGCTGTACGGCATGCAGCCGGGCGGCTGGTACTTCGGCGATGCGCCGCTGCTGAGCATCGCCAGCGGCGTGGCCGGGCTGTTCTCGCTGGGTGCGGCCTGGTGGCGGCGGTGAGCGCGGTGATGGATGCTGAAGACAGCGCGTTCCCGGTCGAGGCACTGCCACCGCTGGAGCTGCTGCACCTCGATGAACGACTGGCGGTGGTCAACAAGCCCGCTGGCCTGATGGTTCATGACAGCAAGCTGGCCCGGGGCGAAGA
>JAEWLO010000179.1 GCA_023457475.1 Pseudomonadota bacterium
TCCCATGGCTACCGACCACCTGTCGGAGGGCCGGCGGGGGTGGGTCTGCAGGGGCATGAGCCGCATGGATGCGGCGACTGAGCTTACAGGGACGTACTTGCAGCGTCCCCTGCAAACCCACACGCGACGGACCTGAGCCCGTAGATTCGCCACCGTGGGCCGTTTGCGCGAATCAACGCAAGGCTGGAAGCAGCGTCTCCGGGTTGCCGTCGTTCGGCGCAGTCGGGATGTCCAGCAGACGGGTCAGCAGCGGGTAGACGTCCACATTGTCGAACGGCTCCAGCGTCTGGCCCTGCTTGAACGAAGGGCCGCGGGCGATGAAGACCGCGCGCATCGAGGGCAGGGCGTTGTCGTAGCCGTGCGAACCGCGGTCGCCGGGCTTGTTCCTGATGCGATCGCGGGTGAGCGCGTTCCAGCCCTCGTGCATCTGGCAGACGATCGGCGGAATACGTGGATTGGAGCCGTACTCCCAGCGTGCGGGCAACGTCTGGCGGGTCCAGCAGTCGTACTGCGCGTGCGCGCCCAGCAGCGCCTTCTCCGCCTGCGCCTGCTTGCCCGGCAGCGGCGCGAAGCCGACCGACTGACCTTCGGAAATGTTGCGCGCGATCGACGGGGCGGCCATGTCTTCCACCGCGATCGTGTGGCCTTCGGCCACCGTCGCCATGCCGTGGTCGGACACCACGATCACGTTGGTGGTGTCGTCCAGACCCTGCGCCTGCAGCCCGTCCAGCAGGCGGCCGATGGCCGCGTCCGCCGCCTGGATCGCCGCCGCGTACTCCGGTGAATCCGGGCCGTGGTTGTGGCCTTCGTGATCCACATTCTCCATGTACAGCGTCATCAGGCGCGGCGCGTCCGCATCGGTGCGGTTCGCCCAGCCCAGTACCTCGTCCACCCGGTCCGGCAGCGGCACATCTCCGTCGTAGATGCGCCACTGGCTTGGACGCACGCCCTGGATCGCGGCTTCGCTGCCCGGCCACGACCAGATCGCCGTGCGCACCCCGGCCTTCTCCGCCCCCACCCAGATCGGCTCGCCGCCCCACCAGCGCGAATCGGTGACCGCCTCGCGCAGGCTGAGCCTGAACGTGCCCAGGTCGTCCTCGTGCATCGCGTTGTGGATGATGCCGTGGTGGTTCGGACGCAGCCCGGTCACGATCGTGTAGTGGTTCGGGAACGTCAGTGACGGATATGAGGGGGTCATCCAGCGCGCACGCACGCCGTCCTGCACGATCCGCGACAGATTCGGCGTGATGCCGCGGTCGAGCATGTCCGCACGCAGACCGTCGATGGAGACCAGCAGCACCTTCGGCGAGGCGGCCGCAGACGCCGGTACAACGGCGGTCGGGGTGGTCGAGGTGCTGGCACAGCTGCTCAGCGCTAGGGCGACGGCGATCGCCGGAATCAGGCGGAGGGAGATCATCCCTGCATCATAGGCCGCTGCGGTGACCGCGCGAAGACAACCAATGGCACATCAGACGAACAACGAGGCGTCGTGCGCTTCCAGCCTCAGCAGTGCGGCCTTGGTCTGGATGCCGCCGCCGAACCCGGTCAGCGCGCCGCTGCTGCCGATCACCCGGTGGCAGGGCAGCACGATCGGCAGCGGGTTGCGGCCATTGGCTGCACCGACCGCGCGGCTGGCGGTGGGTTGGCCGATGTGTCGCGCCAGCTGCACATAGCTCCAGGTGGCACCGAACGGAATGTCGGCCAGCGCCTTCCACACCCGCAGCTGGAAGTCGGTGCCGTGCGGGGCCAGCGGCAGGTCGAACGTGGTGCGTTCGCCATGCAGGTACTGCAGCAGTTGCGTACGCGCTTCGCGCAGCGCGGCGGTGTCGTGCTGCCACCGTTCACGGCCCTTGGCGTCGTAGCGGTTGTTCTCGAACAGGATGTGGTGGATGCCCTGGCTGTCGCCGGCGACGGTGAGCGCGCCGATGGGGCTGTCGAAGGTGTCGTAGAGCAGCGTCATGCGAGGTCTCCCGCAGTGGAGGAAGAGGAGGGAACCGATGAAGCGAGGTGCCACAGATGCAGCACGGCATAGGCGCGCCACGGACGCCAGGGGTGCGAGCGGGCCTCGGTCGCACGTTCACTCAGGCGCGTGCCTTCGCCCAGCACCTGCTGCAGCACCAGGTCGCCCGCCGGGAAGGCATCGGGCAGGCCGAGCGCCCGCAGCGCGATGTAGTGCGCGGTCCAGGGGCCGATGCCGGGCAGGGCGACGCAGCGTTCGATGAACGCATCCAGGCGCTGGCCCGCGGCGAAATCCAGCCGGCCTTCGGCGACCGCCGTGGCGACTGCGCGCACGGTCGCGGCACGGGTGCGCGGCAGGCCAATGGTTTCCAGCGGCGCCTCGGCCAGTTGCCGCGGGGTCGGGAACTGGCGATCCAGGCCGACCGGCACGCCCTCCAGCGGTGTGCCGAAGCGGTCCACCACGCGGCGTGCCAGGGTGATGGCAGCCGCCACGCTGACCTGCTGGCCCAGTACCGCGCGCACGGCAACTTCGAAGCCGTCCCATCCGCCGGGTACACGCAGGCCCGGGCGTTCAGCGATACCCCGCGCCAGAAGCGGTTCGGTGGCCAAGGCGGCGTGCACCATGCGCAGGTCGGCGTCGAGATCGAAGATGCGCCGCACCCGGCGCACCACGGCAGGGATCGCACGCGGGTCCAGCTGACCCAGCTGCAGCAGCAGCTCCGGGCGACGCGGGTCAGCGGTGACGGTGATGACGGACGGTTTGTCGGCCGGGCCGATCACGCGCTGGTAGCGGGTGGCGTCGATCTGCTCGATGCCGGGAATGCAACGGCGCTGCAGGAAGGCAAGCATGGCCGGAAAATCCAGCGGGGGACGATAGGCGAGCCGCAGGGTGAGTGCGCCCTCGGCGAGCGCGCCGCGCTGGCGGCGGATGGCGGTGGGCGGCATGCCACAGCCGTCGAGAAAGGCGGCATTGAACCGGCGCAGGCTGTTGTAGCCGGCCGCCATGGCCACGTCGGTGACGGGCAGCGCGGTTTCGGTCAGCAACTGCTTGGCCAGCAGCAGCCGACGGGTGGCATGGATCTGCGCGGGCGGTGCACCAAGTCGCGCCACGAACAGGCGCTGCAGCTGACGGGCGCTCAGGTCCAGCCGAGCCGCCAGCGCCTCCACGGGCGCATCCTGCAGGAAACCGTCATGGATCAGGGCCAGTGCGCGCTGCAGCGTTTCATCGTGCAGCGCATCCTGGGCCTCCGGAGCCAGCTCCGGCCGGCAGCGCAGGCAGGGGCGGAAGCCGGCGGCCGCCGCGGCAGCGGCGGTGGGGTAGTAGTCCACGTTGCGCGGCTTGGGCGGGGGCGCGGGGCAGACCGGCCGGCAATAGATTCCGGTGCTGCGCACGGCGGTGTAGAACACCCCGTCGAAGCGGGCGTCACGGGCCAGGCGGGCGCGTTCGCAGGCGGCGTACTCGAGGGGCTGGGAAAGATCCATGCGCGCAGTCTATGCCCCTGCAGCCGCCCCGGCTCGCCGTTTTCGGACATGGATGCGTAGCGCCGGGCTCTGCCCGGCTGTG
>JAEWLO010000180.1 GCA_023457475.1 Pseudomonadota bacterium
CCGCCGGCCCTCCGACAGTAGGTCGGTAGCCGTGGGAGATCAAAATCAACGGCGTAGTGCTACGCCCTCCGTGTCTGCCTTCCGATCGCGAAATCCTGTCTGGTGGAGAGCCCCCTTCTTGTTGAAGGGGGCGCGCCGACGGCGCGGGGTTAAGGTGAAATGCGCGGATCTGGCGGGCCGAAGGCACGCGTGCGCCCGAGCGACCGGTCAGCGGTGAAGATGCGGGAGCAGGAGTGCGTGCGCGTCGAGCAGCGAGTCGACGATGCGGTGGCCGAGGGCGCGCTGGGCGTCATCCGGCGGCACGAGGTCGGGGACCTGGATCACCGTCATCCCTGCCGCCAAAGCCGCGCGTGTGCCGGCCGGGGAGTCTTCCAGGGCCAGGCAGCGCGTCGGGTCCATGCCCAGCTGCTGCGCGGCCAACAGGTAGATGTCCGGTGCCGGCTTCGGGTGCTGCACCTCGCTGCTGGTCACTACCGCCGCGAAGTACGGCAGCAATCCGCAGGCCGCCAGCTTGCGCGAGGCGCGCGGTTGCCGCGTGGAGGTCGCCACCGCGCGTGGAATGCCGTGCGCCTGCAGCAGGTCCAGCAACTCAAGGATGCCCGGCCGCAAGGGCAGGCCCTGCTGCGTGCGGGTCTCGTAGAGATCGTGGCAGCGCGCGTACAACGCCGTCATCTGTTCCGCACTGATATGTTCGCGCAGCAGCGCCTCGCAGTCGCGGTCGCCCAGCCCGACCAGCCGCAGCCAGAACGGCTCGACGATCGGCAGCCCCAGTTCCCGCGCCGCCTGCGACCAGCACGCGATCGACACCCGCTCGCTGTCGATCATCAGGCCATCCATGTCGAAGATGACCGCATCCGGCAGGAACGGCAGCGCTGCCAGCGTACTCATGCGGTGTTGAACAGCGTAGCCAGATCGTCCGCGTCCAGGATGCGCCATTCGCCCTCCGGCAGCGTGCCCAGCGTCAGCCCACCCACCCGGCTGCGATGCAGTGCCGCCACATGGTTGCCCACCGCCGCGAACATCCGCCGCACCTGGTGGTAGCGGCCCTCGTGCAGTACCAGCTCCGCCTCGCTCGGGCCATGCACCGTCAGTTCCGCAGGCAGCAGCGGTGTATCGTCCGATTCCAGCATCAACGTGCCGCTGGCGAAGCGCGCGGCCTCGTCCCCCCGCAGATCCTCGGCCAACGTCACCGCGTAGGCCTTGTCCAGGCGCGACTTCGGCGACACGATCCGGTGCAGCAGCGCACCGTCGTCGGTCATCAGCAGCAACCCGCTGGTGTCGCGGTCCAGCCGTCCCACCGAGGACAGCTGCGGCGAGCGCTCGCGGAAGCGCGGCGGCAGCAGGTCATAGATCAAACGCCCGGTGTCCTTGGTTGAACAGGTATAACCGCGCGGCTTGTGCAGCATCAGGGTCAGCCCCGGTGCCGGGTCCAGCGGTTCGTCATCCACGCGGATCGCGTCATGCGGCACCACGTCATCGGCATACAGCACCTCGCCGTCGACGTCGGTGATGCGACCCTCGCGGAACATCAGCTGCACCCGCTTGCGGCTGCCGTAACCGAGGTTGGCGAGGTGCTTGACCAGCTTCATGCACGGCCACCGCTGCGGCCCTTGGTCGCCTCGATCAGCTTGAAACCGTCGCGTTCGGCCGCCACGCGCACGTCGCCGAAGCTTTCATTGAGGATCTGCTCGTACGGCAGGTGGCGGTTGGCCACCAGCCACATCCGGCCACCGGGCCGCAGCGCCTGCGCCGCCACCGCGATGAAGCGCTGGCCGATGTCGGGTCGGTCGGCGCGGGCCGGGGTATGGAACGGCGGGTTGGTCACGATGAAGTCATAGCGCCCGTCGATGCCGGCGGTCACGTCGTGCCAGCGGTAATCCAGACGCGCCGGACTGCCAAGCGCCTCCAGATTGACCCGGGCCAGCGCCAGCGCGCGGCCTTCGGCCTCGTACAGATCCAGACCGGTCACCTTCGGACAGCGGCTGAGCACTTCACTGGACAGGTACCCGAAGCCGGCCCCCAGGTCCGCGCCGTGGCCGGCCAGGTCGGCCGGCAGCTGCTCCACCAGCAGCGCGGAGGCGGGGTCGATGCGGTCCCAGGCGAAGATGCCGGGACGGCTCTGGAAGCGGCCACCCAGGATCGCCCGCGGCGCGTCCAGTGCGCCCCAACGCTGGGCCAGCGCGGCATCGTGCTGGCCGTTCAGCGGTGCGGTCCAGTACACCCGGCAGTGGTTCTTGGTCATCTTGCCGCCCAGACCGGCCAGCTGCTCCAGGTCGCCCTCGCCGGAGCGCGCGCCTTCGTTGTTGTGCTGACAGGCCACCACCCGGCCGCCCGGGGCGGCCAGGGCCAGGGCCCGCGCGAACAGCGCCCGGGCTTCCTCGCGCTGGCGCGGTGGCAGCACCAGCACCAGCGGGTAGCGGGTGCCATCGGTGGCCAGCTGCTGTTCGTCGCGGACGGTCCAGCCACTGGCCTCCAGCGCCGTGGCGAACGGACGGAAGCTCTGCTCGCAGACCAGCTGCCCCGGCTGCGCGCGCTCGCGCAGCGGCCAGCCGTCGCGGGCGCGCAGGAACAGGACCGGGCCGGTGGGCCAGTCCAGGGCACCGGCGAAAGGCAGGAACAGGGTTTCCAGGGGAGCGTCGTGGGCAGCGGCCATGCGGAAGGCGGATCGTGAAGTGAGACCGCCATTCTACCTTTTCACCCGGATCGGCCCCGGGTGTCGCGATTTGCGTTTATTCAACGGGGCCTTGATGCCCTGACAACATGTACTGGGTCAGGGTAAAGCTTCATTCGTAAGGGAGCTGGCTCATGCGTGCATTGTTCGTCGGTGGCGTGGTCGACAACAGCGAAATGGACCTGGAGGGCGCACAGCCCCCGGTGCACTACCCCGAGGACACCGGCGGCGGGCATTCCCGCTATCGCCTCCACCAGGTGGGTCGCCAGTCCGACGGGCAGGTCGCCTACGCCGTGTATGGCGCGCCGGACATGGCCGATGACGAGGTGGCCCGGGTGGCCGACGAGCGCGCCTAT
>JAEWLO010000181.1 GCA_023457475.1 Pseudomonadota bacterium
CCGACCCCCGGGGGCTCCCCACCCCACCCACCGCTCGGCCCGGCCAACGGCCGGCGCTCCGGATGGTTCATCACGCAGGTTCGATTACGTCCTGGCTGCCCTTCGGCGGCAACCCGCGCGCCCGACGGATGATCCGGGCGGTGGCGCTGGCCATGTCATCCAGCATCGCGTAGATGGTCGGCAGGAACAGCAGGCTGACCACGGTCGAGAACGCCAGGCCACCGGCAATCGCACGGGCCATCGGGTAGTACGGCGGGCCGTCGCCCAGCAGCTGGGTGTCGGTGAGCGAGATCGGGATCATCGCCAGGATCGCCGTACCCATGGTCATCATGATCGGACGCAGCCGCTCCCGTGAGCCTTCCACCAGCGCCTGGGTACGGCCCATGCCGCGCCGTCGCAGGTTGTTGATGTGCTCGATCATGACGATACCGTTGTTCACCACCACGCCCATCAACACCAGGATGCCGATGAAGGACATGATCCCGAACGAGGTGCCGGTGATCCAGAACAGCCAGAACACCCCGAAGATCGAGAACAGCACGCCGCTCATGATCGCGGCCGGGAACAGCAGCGACTCGAACACCGCCGCCATCACCACGTAGATCATCACCAGCGCGATGATCAGATTGAACAGCATCTGCTGCATCGCTTCGTCGTCGTCGCCGTAGTCGCCGCCATCGAAGGTGAAGTTGTATCCCGCCGGGAAGCTCATCGGCTTCAGGATCTCCTCCATTGCCTTGCGCCCTTCCGGTGCGGTCACCTTCTCGGCCAGGTTGGCCTTGATGGTCAGCGTGGTCTGGCGGTTGGTACGCCCCACACGCGTCGCGGACGGCTTGATGCTCACCTCCACCAGGCTCAGCAACGGCACCGAGCGGCCGTCACCGGTGCGTACGGTGAAGCTGGCCAGGTCCTCCGGGCTGCTCTCCTCGGCACCGGCAAAACGTACCCACACCGGCACCTCGCTGTCGCCGCGACGGAACTCGCGCAGCGGCGCACCGCGCAGCGCCAGGCCGACGAAGCTGGCCACCTGCTCGGCATTGAAGCCGAAGGCTGCCGCGCGCTCGCGGTCGACATGGATGGAGAGCTCGCTGCCCTTCTCGCCATTGTCGATGCGCACGTCGCGCAGCTCCTTGCGCTGGGCCAGCAACGGCACTACTTCCTCACCGATCTCCTGCAGCATCTGCGTGGAGTCGCCGACCAGCTGCACCTGCACGCCCTGGTTGCCACCGCCACCACCGCCGTCGCCGCCCTGGTTGCCGACGATGTAATCGGCACGCGCCGAGCGCGGCAGGCCCTTGCGCAGGCTTTCCTGGACGGCGGCCATGTTCTTGGCGTGCTTCTCGTCGAGCGTGACGATGGTGCTGCTGCCCTCCTGTTCGCTGTACCAGGAATACACCTGGGTGATATGCAGCTTCTCGCGGTTCTGGTCCAGGTACTGCTCGACCCGTGCGACTTCATCGGACATCTGCGCGCGGGTGTAGGCACCCTTCCAGTTGTAGCCGATGAACACGTCCTGGCCGCCCTCGCCGCCGAACATGTCGACCTTGGTCAGCTTCATCGGCACGAAACTGATGAGCACCACCATGATGATGCCGAACACGCTCCAGCCCCGGTGCTCCAGCGTCCATTGCAGCAGTCCGGCATAGCGGCGCTGCAGGCGTGCGATCACCCCGGTCTGCGAATGCACCAGCTTGGGCGTCTGCATGCGTGCGGACAGCATCGGGATCAGGCTCACCGCCACCAGCCACGAAGCCAGCAGCGAGACCGAGATGGTGATCGCGATCTGGGCCATGAAGATACTGATGTTGTTGGTTTCGCCGAACAGGTTCGGCACGAACACGATGCAGTGGCACAGGGTGCCGGCGCTGAGCGCGATGGCCACGTTGCGGGTGCCGATGATCGAAGCCAGGCGCGGCTGGTCGGGCATCCGCTCGCGTTCCTGGTAGATGCTCTCCACCACCACCACGGCGTTGTCGACCAGCATGCCGACCGCCAGCAGCAGGCCCATCATGGTCAGGATGTTCAGGGTTACGCCGGCGAAGTACATGAAACCGAGCGTGATCACGAAACAGATCGGAATGGCCAGCGTCACCATCAGGGTGGACGGCCAGTGGCGCAGGAAGAAGAACAGCACCGTGATCGAGAGCAGCAGCCCCACCGCACCGGCCTCGGCCAGCTCCAGCAGCGAGGACGTGACCGTCTTGCCCTGGTTGTTGATGACCTTGATGTTCACGTCGCGCATCGAAGGCTGCTTGCGGATGGACTCCACCTCAGCGAGTGCAGCGCGCGAGACCTCCACCAGGTTGGCGCTGCGCTCCTTGTAGATGTCCAGGCCAACGGCCGGGTTGCCATCCAGGCGGCGTCCGTAAGGCATGCGGCTCGGCTTGAGCCGGATGTCGGCGATGTCGCCGAGGCGCAGGCCTTTGGTGTCGATCACCAGATCACGCAGTTCCTGCAGGTCGGTGATCTCGCCGACCGGCTGGATGCGCACGCGCTGGCCGTTGTCGTCGATCTGCCCCGCCGATATGGAGAAGTTGAGCGTACGCAGGCGCTCGCTGAGCTCGTTGATGCTCAGGTTGTGCGCGGTGAGGCGGTCGGCATTGATGGCGATCTCGACTTCGTTCGGGGGCGCGCCGGAAATCTCCACGCGCGCTACGCCCGGCAGGCGCTCGATGCGCCGCTTGAACTCGCGGTCAAGCATGTCGTACGCGCCGGTGAGGTCGCTGGCACTGGCCAGGCGCACCTTGAGCACCGGCTCGTCGCTGCTGGACCACTTGAAGACGTTGTAGCGCTGCAGGTCGTCGGGCAGATCGGAGCGGATCGCATCGATCCGCTCGCGTGCGTCCGAGGCCGCGATGGCGATGTCGCGGTCCCAGTCGGTGAACTCGATGAAAATGCCGGCTCCTTCGGACGTCGCCTGGGAGCGCATCCGCTTGATCCCCGTCATCGTGGCCAGCGCCTCTTCGGTCGGGCGGATGATGGTGCGTTCCACCTCCTCCGGGGTCGAGCCGGTATAGGGCACCTGCACGAACAGGAACGGAGCGGAAATGTCCGGCAGCGCCTCCAGTGGCAGCCGGAACGCAGCGATCAGTCCCACCACCACCAGCGAGACGAAGCACATGATGGTGGTGATGGGACGGCGGATGGAGAACTCGGCGACGCTCATGCCGGCTCCTGGGCGTTGCCGCCGCTGATCGGGCCTTCGGCCGCATGCGCATGCTGGCGACCCCGCTCGCGATAGTAGGCATCGCCCCGTCGATCGAGCAGGTCGTACACGACCGGAATGACCAGCAGGGTCAACAGGGTCGAAACCAGCAGGCCACCGATCACGGTAATCGCCATCGGCGCGCGCACTTCCGCGCCCTCGCCCATCGCCACCGCCAGCGGGAGGAAGCCGAACAGGGTGCACAGCGTGGTCATGATGATCGGGCGCAGGCGCGAACGTGCGCCTTCCACCAGCGCCTCGTGCTTGGCCACGCCGGCCTCGCGCAGCTGGTTGACCTTGTCGATCCGGATGATCGCGTTCTTGGTCACCAGGCCGACCAGCAGGATCAATCCGATGAACACCACGACCGATATGGGCTTGCCGGTCAGCATCAGCGCGAGGATCGCGCCGACCAGGGCCAGCGGAATGGTGAACAGGATCACGAACGGATGCAGCAGCGACTCGAACTGCGAGGCCATCACCAGGTACACCAGGAAGATGGCCAGGCCGAAGGCGAAGATCAGCGAACGTGCCGATTCGGCCAGCTCCTCGCCCTGCCCGCCGATGTGCATGCCCACACCCGCCCCCAGCGGGGCGTCGGCCACCATCTGCTGCACTTCACGCACGGCACCCCCGAGGTCGATGTCGCGCAGGTTGGCCGATACCACGGCCACGCGGGTCTGGTCGGCGCGGTGGATCTCGCTGGGGCCGTTGGTGGCGACGACTTCGGCCACCGCGTCCAGGGTGACCGGCCGCGAGCTGCCCGGATTGACGATCAATCGCCGGATGTTCTCCACGCTGGCACGGTCGCCTTCCTGCGCACGCACCAGCACGTCGATC
Organism: Pseudomonadota bacterium; assembly: GCA_023457475.1. Classification (GTDB taxonomy): domain Bacteria; phylum Pseudomonadota; class Gammaproteobacteria; order Xanthomonadales; family Xanthomonadaceae; genus Stenotrophomonas. The sequence goes on from JAEWLO010000181.1 coordinate 4,046, forward strand.
TTGCGGTCGCGGAAGCTGTAGCGCGTGGCCACGTCGCCGCGCACCTTCTTCACCACCACATCGGCGATCTGGCGGGTGGTCAGGCCCAGCGCTCCGGCCCGCTCCTGGTCAAAGCGGATCTGGATTTCCGGGAAACCCTCTTCCACCGTGGACTTCACATCGGCGTAGTGCGGGTTGTTGCGCAGCATGGCCGCCAGCGCCTGGCCGGCGCGCTCCAGCGTGGCCATGTCCTGCCCGCGCAGTTCCACCTCCAGCGGCGTGGAGAAGCTGAACAAGGCCGGGCGGGCGAAGTCCACCTGGACGCCCGGGTGGTCCTGCATCGACGCGCGCAGACGCTCGGTGATCGCCGCCTCTGTCTTCGTGTCGCCGCCGCCGGCCATCACCACGGTCAGCTTGCCGATGTTCTCGCCGCTCTCGGTGGGGTTGGCATCCAGACGGGTGCCGCTGCCGCTGACACCGTACAGCGAGGCGATGCTCTCGTCCTTGGCGTGCGCCAGCTGCAGCTCGCGGACCAGTGCGTCGGTCTGCTTGAGCGGGGTTCCTGCCGGCAGCTTGGCCGTCATCTCGAACCGGTCCTGGGCCAGCTGCGGAATCAGATCCGCGCCCAGCATCGGCACCAGCGCCATGGTGCCGACGAAGGCCAGCGCGGCCAGTCCCAGCACCTTGCCCGGATGCGCCAGCGCGCTGGGCAGCAGCTTCAGGTAACCGCGCTCGGCTCCGGCATAGGGCTTCATTGCCAGATCACTGGCCTTGCGCATGACCGGGCCGACCACGGCGGTCACGCCACGCCACAGCTTGACCACGACCCAGGCGATGCCGAACACGCTCCAGCGCACCAGCGCGCCCAGCCCACGGCGGCTGCCGGCCACCGGCTTCAGCCAGCGGCTCCGGGGCTGCCAGGTGCCGTGCGCCGGCTCTTCCGGGAAGGCCAGTGGCGGGCGTCCCTTGAGCGAGCTCAGCATCGGGATCAGCGTCATCGCCACCAGCAGCGAGATCGCGATGGCGATGGCCACGGTCAACGCCTGGTCGCGGAACAGCTGGCCTGCGATGCCGTCAACGAACACCAGTGGCAGGAAGACCGCAATGGTGGTCAGGGTGGAGGCCACCACCGCCATGCTGACCTCGCGGGTGCCGGCAATGGCGGCCTGCAGAATGCCCAGCCCCCGTTCGCGTGCCTTGGCGATGCTTTCAAGCACCACGATGGAGTCGTCCACCACCAGACCGGTTGCCAGCGCCAGGCCGCCGAGCGACATCACGTTCAGGCTCAGGCCGAGCTGGCCCATGAAGAAGAACGTGGTGATGATCGAGACCGGCAGCGACAGGCTGATCACGAACGTGCTCCAGCCATCGCGCAGGAACAGGAAGATGATCAGGATCGCGAGCAGGCCACCGATCACCGCATCCTTCTTGACGTCGGCGATGGCGTGTTCGATGAAGCGCGACTGGTCTTCGATGGTGGTCAGTTCTGCATCGGCCGGAATCTGCGCCTTGATCTGCTCCAGGCGCGTGCGCAGCGCCTCGGCCGTCGCCACGGTATTGGCGTCGCCTTCCTTGTAGATGGCCAGTTCCACGGCCTCACGACCGCCCAGGCGGATGATCGCCTCGCGTTCCTTGTAGCCCTGCCGCACGGTCGCCACGTCCTTCAGCCGCACCGGCACGCCGTTGGCGATGTTGGTGGAGCTGCTGCTGTTGGCGCTCTGCGCGGCCGACGCCGCGGCCACGGCGGCATCCGAACCGGTCGCCGCGGCAATGGCGAACATCTGCTGCATGGCGGCGTCGGCGGCACTGCCGTTGGCGCTCTGGGTGGTCACCAGCAGGTTGCGGATGTCTTCCAGGTCGGCGAACTGGTTGACGGTACGCACGAGGAAGCGCTGCGAGCCTTCTTCCAGGCGACCGCCGGAGATGTTGATGTTCTCTTCCTTGAGCCGCTTGATGACGTTGTCGATCGGCAGGTTGAGCTGGGCCAGCTTCTGCTGGTCGATGTCCACCTGGATCTCGTCCTCGAGGCCGCCGCCCACCTTCACCGCCGCCACACCCGCCACCGGTTCCAGCTTCTTCTTCAGGTCTTCGTCGGCGTAGCGTCGCAGCGCGGTCAGCTGGCGCACGGCATCGGCGTCGCTGGCCGGGTCGGCCCTGGCCGCGATCACCAGGCGCATGATCGGCTCGGTGGAAGGATTGAAGCGCAGCAGCACCGGGGCCTTGGCCTCCAGCGGCAGGTTCAGCGCTTCCATCTTGTCGCGCACTTCAAGACTGGCCTGGTCCATGTTGGTGCCCCAGGCGAACTCCAGCACCACGTCGCTCTGGCCGGTACGCGAGACCGACTTGAGCTTGCGCAGGTTCTTGACCACGCCGACCGCTTCTTCCACCGGTTCGGTGATCAGGGTTTCGATCTCGGTGGGCGCGGCACCGGTGTACTCGGTGCGCACGGTGAGCGTGGGATAGCTCAGGTCCGGCAGCAGGTTGACCTTGAGGTTGCCCAGGGCAATCAGCCCGAACAGCACCAGGGTGAGCATGCACATGAAGATGGTGACGCGACGGCGAGTGGCGAACTCCACCAGCCCTCCACCCAGTGCGCCCGGCGGGGCCGCCGAGTGCGGGTCGTTGCCGTGATCGTTGCCGGCCGATGTCATTGGCGGGTCTCCGCCTTGGCCGGGGCTGCCTTGGCGACCGTGGCAGCCGGCTTCTCGCCGATCACCTGCACGGCGGTCCCGTCGCGCAGGGCCACCTTGCCGGCGGTCACCACC
>JAEWLO010000182.1 GCA_023457475.1 Pseudomonadota bacterium
CCAGCGCACCGACGGCGGCACCAAAGCGGATTGCTTCGCACAGCCCGGCCACGTCACGGCAGAAATCAGGGAACGCCGCACCATCGGCACCACGTTCACCCAGTGCGTACAGCAGGCCGCCCACGAAGGCGTCGCCTGCCGCCGTGGTGTCCACGGTGGGCACCTGGAAGCCGGTGACCATGCCCCGGTCATGGCGCGTGAACCAGCGCATCGGCGCGGCTCCGTCCGTCACCACCACGGCATGCGCCTGCGCATCGAGCAGTCGCTGGATGACCTGATCGCCGCCGTTCTCGCCAAGCGGTGCCGCCAGGTAGTCCAGCTCCTCGCGCGAGAGTTTGACCAGGTCGGCCAACTCCAGCACCTGCCACAGGCGCGGCGTGGGATCGACGTCGGCCGCCCACAGTGAAGGGCGCAGGTTCAGGTCGACGCTGACCATCGCACCGGCCGCGCGGGCGCGCTGCATGCCGTCGAACGTGGTCTGGGCAATGTCGGCCTCGGTCAGGCTGTTGGAGCACACGTGGAAACTGCGCGTTCCGTCGAAGCACGCCGGCACGAAGTCGGTGGCGCGGAACAGCAGGTCCGCGGCCGGCGGCCGATAGAAGCTGAAGCTGCGCTCGCCATGGGCGTCCAGTGCGACGAACGCAAGCGCTGTTTTCGCCTGGTCGGTGCGCACGATGCAGTCAGTGGCGACGCCAGCGTCGGCCAGGCTCTGCGCCAGGAAGTCGCCGAACATGTCCTGGCCGAGCATGCCGGCGAAATGGGTGTCTGCGCCCAGACGGGCCGCGGCCACGGCCACGTTCGCCGGCGCACCGCCAGCGTACTGCAGGAAGGCACGCGGCGTGTCCGGCGTGGCCGGAGGCTGTGCAAGTAGATCGATCAAAATTTCGCCGAAACACACGATCTTGGTCATGACGCGCTCAGCCCCCCTGGCTGAAACCGGCACGCGGGCGCGAGCCCCACATGCCATAGAACAGGATGTAGCCGTAGCAGAGCAACGGCAGGATGAAGGAGTGATGCAGGCCGATGCGGTCGGCCAGCAGGCCCTGCAGGAACGGAATCAGCGCACCGCCGACGATGGCCATGATCAGCAGGCTGGAGGCCTTGTTGGTCAACGGACCCAGGCGCTCGATGCTGAGCGCGAAGATGGTCGGGAACATGATCGAATTGAACAGGCCGATGGCGACGACCGAGTACACGGCCACATGCCCTTCGCTGAGCATGGTCAGCGCCAGCAGCGCCACGTTGGCGGTGGCGAACAGGGTGAGCAGCACGCGCGGCGAGAACCGCATCATGATCGCCGAGCCGGCGAAGCGCCCGATCATCGCCATGGTCCAGTACGCGGAGACGAAACCGGTCGCCTGCTGTTCGGTGAAGCCACCGATGTTCGGCATGGAGAGGTAATTGACCAGGAAGCTGCCGATCGAGACTTCGGCACCCACGTAGAAGAAGATGCCCAGCACGCCGAACAGCACATGGCGGTGGCGCAGCGCGTCCAGCAGGGTGTGCTTGACCGGGTCGGCCTGCTCGGTGGTTTCATTCAACGCCGGCAGGCGGAACAGGTAGACGAACACGGCCAGCAGTGCCAGCGCGATCGCCAGGCCCACATACGGACCTTGCACCGACTGCGCTTCCTGGGTGCGGTAAGCCAGCTGTTCGGCGGCGCTCAATGCGGCCAGTTCGTCGGCGCTCTTCACCGTGTTGCCGAGGATCAGCAGGCCACCGAAGATCGGGGCGATGGCGGTGCCCAGCGAGTTCAGCGCCTGCGCCAGGGTGAGCCGGCTGGAGCTGGTCTGCTCCGGCCCCAGCAGGGCCACGTACGGGTTGGCCGCCACCTGCAGCACGGTGATGCCGGTGGCCAGCACGAACAGCGCGCCCAGGAAGGCTTCATACACGCGCAGTTCGGCCGCCGGCCAGAAGCCCAGCGCACCCACGGCGGCAATCGCCAGACCGGCCACGATGCCCTTCTTGTAGCCGAGATGCGCGACCAGCCGGCCCGCCGGCAGCGACATCAGGAAGTAGGCTCCGAAGAAGGTGAACTGCACCAGCATCGCGCGGGCGTAGTTCAACTCGAACACCGCCTTCAGATGCGGAATCAGAATGTCATTGAGGCAGGTAAGGAAGCCCCACATGAAGAAGATCGTGGTGGCCACCGCGAGTGCCACGCGGGTATTGACCGGCGGCGCGGCCGAAGACGAGGTGGGCAGTCGGGGCGTTGGAGAGATGGGCATGCGGGACGCGTCTCAAAGTTCGGACAGGTGAAGGAGGGTCGCCATCAGGCAGCCGCCGGGCCGCTGCTGTCGCGGATGCGAAGCTGGACCGGGGCCACCGTGCGTTGTGGCGCGGCGGTGGGGTTGTCGAGCCGCTGCAGCAGCAGCTCGGCGGCCTGCCGCCCCCGCTCGCGCGGATTGACGGTCAGGGTGGTGAGGGGCGGCAGGGCAACGGCCGCTTCGGAAATATCATCGAAACCGGTCACCGCGAACTCGCTGCCCGGTCGGATGCCGCGCGAGGCCAGGCCCAGCATCAGCCCCAGCGCCACGGTGTCGTTGTAGCAGACGGCTGCGGAGGGCTGCGCCCCGGACACGAACAGTTCGCCGGTGCGTGCCGCCGCTTCCAGCCGGTTCGGCGCGGACTCGATCAACCACTCCGGTTGCACCGGCAGGCCCGCCTCGGCCAATGCCTGCGCGTAGCCGGCACGACGCTGGTGACAGGAGCTCGACTCGGCGTGGCCACCGAAGAACGCAATGCGGGTGTGGCCACGTTCGATCAGATGGCGGGTGGCCAGGTAGGCCCCCTGCTGGTTGTCCAGGGTCAGGAAGTCCCAGTCGGCACCCTTGAGCTCGCGGTTGAACAGCAGCACGTTGGCATTGAAGCCCAGCGCCTGTCGCAGCGCGGTGGGGTCGGTGCCTTCGGCCGGCGACAGGATCATGCCGGCCGGGGTGTGTTCCATGAGGGTGGCCACCACGGCCTGCTGGCGTTGCGGCGATTCGCCGGTGCTGCCCAGCAGGGTCACGAATCCCTTGGCCCCCAGCGCCTCGTCCACCCCGGCCGCGAACTCGGCGAAGAACGGGTTGGAGAGGTCATTGATGACCAGTGCCACGCTGCTGGAGGTACGACGGCGCAGATTGGCGGCACTGCGGTTGTAGACATACCGTTGTCTGCGAAGCTCCGCCTCCACCCGCGCACGGGTGTCGACGTTCACCAGCGGGCTTCCCCTCAGCACCAGCGACACGGTGGCCCGTGACACTCCCAGCGCTTCGGCGATATCCGTCACCGTAACCGCGCGTGCACCGGCACGCGCCGGCGTCGCCGTCGTTTTCGACGACGTGCGTTTGGCGGGACTTCCCTTGGCGGAGGCGCGTTCCTTCTTCATCGTGGCGTCGGGCTGGTCATGGAAACACAAGCCTAAACGATCGCATCGACCAACGGACTGTGGCGGGCCCTGTGCCGGTGCACAGGGCTGGCCTGCCGGCCTGGCCGATGCGCCGGCTCATTCCAGCGTCGCCCCCGGGGTGGCGCAGTAGGAAACCGGCAGCGTGTCGGTGCGCGTGCCCCAGCCCTGCTCCGGTGCCGTTTCCGACAGTGCGTAGCGGATCGTGCCGCCCTGCTGCAGACGGTTCCAGTCCAGCCAGACCGGGGCGTGATCCTTGCCGTCGACCTTCACCGACTGCACATACTGCAGGGTGCGGCCATCGGCCCCCGGAGCCTGCAGCTTCAGCGTGCGGCCCTGGCCCAGGTCCACTTCCACGTTGGCGAAGCGCGGCGTATGCAACAGGAACTCGCCGCTGCCCGGCACCGCCGGGTACAGGCCCAGCGCGCTGAACAGGTACCAAGCCGACATGGTGCCCAGGTCGTCATTGCCGGTCACGCCGTTGGGCGCGTTGGTGAACAGCTGCTGGGCGGCGCGCACCACGGTAGCCGTCTTCCACGGCTGGCCGATCAGGGTGTACATCCACGGCGCATGCAGGTCCGGTTCGTTGTTGGGGTTGTAGCGGTACTGGTTGTAGTAGCTGTACGGGCCGACCACCCATTCCTTGCGGGCGGCCTGCAGCGGCGACTGCAGCAGCGCGTCGTACGCGAAGAACGCATCCAGACGCTTGCCGGCCTGTTCGCGACCGTGCATGGCCTGGACCAGGCCGGGCATGTCCTGCTGGGCCAGCCACTGGTACTGCCAGGCAGTGCCTTCGTGGAAGCCGTGGTGCGAACGCGGGCTGTAGTGCCCATCGGCCGGCAGGTACCACTTGCCGTCGTCCATGCGCGGACGCGGGAAGCCTTCCATGCCGGTGTCTTCGTCACGCACGGAGGCGTCCCACACCTTGCTCCAGTTGCGCCCGCGCTGACGCAGCACGCCCGCGTCCGCGGCATGGCCCAGGCCGTCGGCCATCTGCGCCAGCGCGCAGTCGGCCAGCGCATATTCCAGGGTGGCCGAGCCGCCGTGGTGAGGATCCACATCCATACCCTTGGACGGGAAGGCACGGTCGTAGGCGACAAAGCCGTTCTGCACATACCCCGGGTTGCCCGAACGGCCGGCATGACGCGAGTTCATCGGCGGCAGTTCGAAGGCGTTGCGGCGCAGCGCGGTGTAGGCCTCCTCCTCCCTGCCCTTCAGCGCGCCGAAGCGCCACAGGTCGGCCATGAACGGGGTAACCGGGTCACCCGTCATGATGTTGGTCTCGAAGTTGGCGTAGCCCCAGCGCGGCAGCCAGCCACCCTGCTCGTTGATCGCCAGCAGAGTGCGGCCAATGTCGCGGGTCACCTCGGGACGGGTCAGCGCCAGCCTCTGGTTCTGCGCGCGGTAGGTGTCCCACAGCGAGAAGTACTCGTAG
>JAEWLO010000183.1 GCA_023457475.1 Pseudomonadota bacterium
ACCGGCCCGCAATCCTCGACCGACCTCAACCTGGCCGTGCCGCAGGAACCGCTGCAGTACCTCAACGACCCCACCCTGCGCGGCGACCCGCCCGGCACGTTCTACGGCGACAAGAGCGGCCGCCGCGTCGCCCGCACCGGCCCGGCCGCCAATGGCATCGCCGAGGTCACCGACGACAAGCTGCGGGTCAACGGCAGCTTCACCACCGGTATCGGCTACTCGAAGAACTTCGGCAACTCGCACTACAACGCCGCCGAACTGAACCTCAACAAGAACTACACGAACGACGAAGGCAAAACCCGCAACATGAACCTCAACATCCGGGTCAGCGAAGGCAAGGGCCCCGGGTTCTACGGTCCATACGGGTATGGCGACTACGGGTATGGCGGGGGCGGCTACTGGGGCGGCCCCGGCCCGATCGGCTGGTAAGCCGGTTCAGTCCCACCAGCCGTCGCGGCGGCTGCTGAGCACGCGGCCGTCATAGCCGCTCATGCGCACGTCCACGCGCTGGTTGTTGCGGTTGTAGGCGTCCAGCGACCAGGTGGCCCCATCGCGGTCCACCTCGGTGATGCGGGTGTAGCCGGCCTTGGCGGCCAGATCGAGGATCTGCCCGGCGTCAAGCACCGTGCGGCCGTTGGCGGCATCGAAGATCTCACCCTTGGCCGGGTCGATCAGCACCTCGTCGCGGCTGCCGTCGGCACGCGTCACTTCGGCTTCCCACATGCCATCGTCGCGCTCGAGTTCGTGGACCTGGGTGTAGCCGGCCGCACGCAGCTTGGCCTGCACCTCGGCCGCGCCGAGGTCGGCGGCCAGCGCCGGGGTGGAAACAAGGGTGGCGGCCAGCGCCGTGGCGATCATCAGGGTCTTCATGGGGGCTCCGTATGGATGGACCGGACCATTCCGGCACCGCCAGTCTGGCAAGCGCCCCTAAGCGCTCCATGAGGGCCATTGTTAGCCTTTGTTTAAGCGCGCCCCGTATACCGTAGCCCCATGTTCCTCTGTTCTCTTCTGCTCCCGCTGCTGCTGAGTGCCACCCAGGATCCCCTGCAGGTGCTGGACGGCGGTGCGCGCGAGCAGCAGGCGGTGCGCCAGGCGGTCCAGCAGGGCCGTTACGTGCCGCTGGAAACCGTGGTGCGCGATGCGCTCAAGCGCTATCCCGGCAGACTGCTGGAGGTGGAGCTGGACGATGACACCTATGAGATCGAGATCCTCGGCCCGCGTGGCAAGGTGATGGAGCTGGACTATGATGCGCGCGACGGCCGCCTGCTCAAGATGGAGGAGGACTGATGCGCCTGCTGCTCGCCGAGGATGATCCCGTACTCGCTCCGCGCCTGCGTGGCCTGCTGGAAGAGGCCGGCTACGTGGTGGTGCACAGCAGCGAGGGCGTGGACGCCGAGTATCAGGGCCAGGTGGAGGATATCGCCGCGGCCATCGTCGACCTCGGCCTGCCGGGCCTGGACGGGCTGAGCGTGATCGAACGCTGGCGGCAGGCAGGGCGCGACTTTCCGGTTCTGGTGCTGACCGCCCGCACCCGCTGGCACGACAAGCTGGCAGGGTTCGACGCCGGAGCCGATGACTTTCTGACCAAGCCGTTCCAACCCGAAGAACTGCTGCTGCGCCTGCGTGCCCTGATCCGTCGCAGCGCAGGTCACGCGACGCCGCGGCTGGAATGCGGTCCGCTGCGGCTGGACGTCAACGCCGGGCGCTTCGAGCTGGACGGTGAGCCGCTGCCCCTCAGCCCACAGGAACATCGGATTCTGAGCTATTTCATGCACCACCCCGATACGGTGATCAGCCGTTCGCGGCTGGGCGAACACGTCTACGAAGCCGGCTTCGATCCGGATTCGAACACGCTGGATGTGCTGATCGGGCGCATCCGCCGCAAGCTGGGCAGCGCGCTCATCCATACCCACCGCGGCCAGGGCTTCCGCCTGTCGGCGCAGCCATGAAGACCCCGTCCCTGCGCAGCCGTCTGCTGCTGGCCGGCGGCCTGGGCATGGTGCTGGTCTCGGCACTGGCCACCTGGTGGCTGGGTGCGATGTACGAGCGCTCGGCACGCACGGCGCTGGATGCACGGCTGGAGAATGACCTGGTCTCGGTGCTGGCACTGGCCGAGGTGGATGCACAGGGTCAGGTGCAGTTCCGCCGTGAACTGGGCAACGAGGAGTACCGCCGTGTGTTTTCCGGCGCGTACTGGCAGGTGCAGACCCGACAGGGCCAGGTGCTGGCGCAGTCGCGCTCGCTATGGGACAGCGCGCTCAGCGTGCCTGCCAGCCTGCAGACCGGCCCCGCCGTGCCCTTCGACACCGAGGGCCCGTTGCAGCAGCCGCTGCGCGCCCTGGCCCAGCAGGTCACCCTGCCACGCGCCGGCAGCCCTCTGCGGGTGGTGGTGGCCAGCGCCCGCAGTACCCTGGACGCGCAGGTGAGCAGCTTCCGCCAGCGCACCGCGCTGGCGCTGATCGTGTTGATCGCGCTCTGGTTCGCCGTGCTGGTCAGCCAGGTGCACTATGGCCTGCGCCCGCTGGCCGGACTGGGCCGCATCGCCGGGCAGGTGCGCAACGGCGAGAACGTGCGGTTCCCGCAGCAGGGACTGGTGAAGGAAGTCGCGCCGCTGGCCACCCAGCTCAATGGCCTGCTCGACCATCACGAGCGCATGGTGCAGCGCGCGCGGCGCAGCGCGCAGGACCTCGCGCATGCACTCAAAACACCGCTCACTGTCCTCACCACCGAGGCCGAGAGCGATGGCAGCGACTGGCGGCAGACCCTGCGCGGCGAGACCGCGCGCATGCAGGCCAGCATTGACCGCTATCTGGCGGCAGGCATGGCCGCCGATCACCAGCAGCGCACGCCGGTGGGGCCGGTGGTGGCTGCACTGTGCACGTTGATGGAGCGGGTGCACGGCGAGCGCGGCATACGTTTCCAGTGCGATGCACATGCGCAGGGACTGTTCGCCGGCGCGCGGGAGGACCTGGAGGAGATGCTGGGCAACCTGCTCGACAACGCGGGCAAGTGGGCCGTGCGCAACGTCGAAGTGAAGGTGGCCCACGTGGGTGACCGCATGCGCATCGAGGTGCGCGACGACGGAGCCGGGTTGCCGGAGCAGGAACTGCACCATGTCCTGGGGCGCGGGGTGCGGCTGGACGAGCGCACACCGGGAAGCGGGCTGGGGCTGGCGATCGTGGCGGAGATCGCCGAAAGCTATGGCGGCACCCTGGCGTTGCGCAATGGCGCACCCGGATTGGTGGCAACGCTGGTGTTGCCGGCGGGGTAAGGC
>JAEWLO010000184.1 GCA_023457475.1 Pseudomonadota bacterium
ACCTGCGGCTTGCGCTAGCGGACCAACACCGTCGTCCGCGCCACGCCCGCATTGCCGTTCGGCGCATCCCACGCCCGCACTTCAAGCTCGTGGATGCCCGGCTCCCGCGGAAAGTAGGAGCCAAGGAAGACACCTTTGCCCGCTTCGAAGGTGAGCCGTTGCGCCGGCTGCGGTTTGCCATTGGCGGTCACCCGCAGCTCCACGTCGGTATCACCGGCCTTCCAGGGACCGTCCACCGAAAGCGCGCAACCGCACATCATCGTGACCGCCACTTCCACCCACACCTGCGTGTCACGCTTGCCCGGCTGGAACGCCGCCGGCGAGACCAGGTCGACCACCAGTCCGGGCAGTTCCAGCAGCCAGCCATCGCCTTGGGTGACATCCTTGCCCGGCAGCACCCACTGCGTGCTGGTCACGGTCGTGGCGGCCTGCGGCTGGCTGAGCGGCCCGGTGACGCTGGCGGTGACGCGGCGGGGGCGCTCCAGATCCAGCTTTGCGTGGAACACCGCCGAATCGGAGGTAGAAAGGCGCTTATCGCCGTCCACGCCGCCGTGCATGATGCGCTGCGTGTCTCCTGTGGTGCCCTGGGTGAGGCCTTGGGCCAGCACCTCGCCGGAATCGGCATCGGTCAGCACCACCCGGGCGGAATCGGAGTAGCCGCCAATGAACTTGGCCCCGCGCGCCAGCACGCGCACGTCCACGTGGGTGGTTTCGGCAAGCGCGGGAAGCGCGACTGGGGAGAGCGTGGCGGCGAGAAGGGCCGCCGCGAGGGTGCGATGGCGCTCAGCTCGCATACTGCGCCTCCCCGTTGCCGAACGACCAGTTCTCGCGCTTGATCTCCACCAGGTTGATGAACACATCTTCCTGCCGGATGCCGACCGCCTGCTGCAGGCCATTGGCAATGCCACGGAACAGCGCCTTCTTCTGCTCCAGCGTGCGCCCCTCGTTCCACGTGATCTGGATGGCGATGAAGTCGTCGGTGCGTGCGATGCCCAGGTAAGTGGGATCGTAGATCAGCGCATCGGCGTCATGTTCGTTGATCACCTGGAAGCGGTCGTTCGGCGGCACGCCGATGCTCAGCAGTGCGTCGTACACCACCTGCGCCACCTGGGCGCGATACTCAGGGCTCTTGCCCCGGCGCAGATCGATTCGAGCAAACGGCATGGTCGGTCTCCTGAAGTGAGCAGCGCCATTGGGCTACACCGGCCGGAGCCCGTCAAGCAGCGCCCGCAGCGTGGCGCGCTTCCACGCAGCACAGGCCAGAACCGACGCCGGCCATCTTCGCGTAGGGACACGCCATGCGTGTCCGCACGGTGCCGGAAGCGACGCACGTCCGCGTCAAATGAGAACGGGTTCTCACCAAGAAGCAGCCATTCGCGGCAACGACCTGACGCATCCAACTGGTAGGAAAATCCCGACAAAAAAATAGGCTTTGCGAGGATCCCTCGGCTCTGCATCGTGGCCGGGCGAGTATAGAAGTTCGCATGCACGACAAAACCTGAAGTATGTTCCCCGGGTCGGGAGGGCGGCTAATACAAGACCCTCAGAATGGGGGAAATACGCCCACCGATGTCGTGCTCGGCTTCTATCCTCCCGGCCTCCTCGCGCCTGTTCCGGGCGAGGAGTTTTTCCCCGCGTCAGGAGAGAATCATGATGCAACGGCATTGGTCCCAACCCGCTTACGACGGTCCCTCCAACGACTCCACCTGCCCGGTCTGCAGCCGCCTGGCATGTGACCCTTTCCCTCTACCGGAAAGCCCTCCGGACACCGTCCGTCCCAAACCGCTCGTGATCCTCAGCGGCCACTGGCTGGAGCAGATGGGCTTCGGGGTCGGCGCAACGCTGCGCATGGAGGCGCTGGGCACCCGCATCATCCTCGATGTGGTGGCCAATCCTTCCGAGGTGCAGCACGGCGCACCGACGCTGCTTGAACGCGAAGTTCATTACACCGACGTGCATGCGGATGTTCCGGCGCGCCCGCATCCGTGGAGCGATCTATGAAGAACCCGGTGGTGATGAAGCTCAAGGTCGAAGAAGACCTTCGTACCCGCTTCAAGGAGGCCGCGTGGCGTTCGCGCCGCGCACCCTCGGAGGTGCTGCGCCAGATGATGGAGCGCTATGCGGAACTGGCCGAGGACCATCACACCGTTGATATGACGGTGTGGACCAACATCCGGCGCGCGGTTGATGAAGTGGCGCGGGTACCACCGCGCGCCCGGCAGGGCCCGCACGCAGCGTAGAGCCACGCCCTGCGTGGCTTCGGTATCCCGGAACGGAGCGCAGCCACGCAGGGCGTGGCTCTACGTGGGGGTAAACGAAGCCGGGCTTGGAGAAGGGGCTATGTTGAGGCAACAATGCCCCTTCTAATCCTCGGAGGTGCCCATGTACGGACTGATCGGCAAGATGACCCTCGCGCCCGGCCAGCGGGCGTTCGTTACGTCGCTGCTGGTGGAAGGCACCGGCTCGATGCCAGGCTGTCGCAGCTACATCGTGGCGCATGATCCCGCTGACGAGGACGCCATCTGGATCACCGAGGTGTGGGACAGCCAGGAACAGCACCGGGCCTCGCTGGCCTTGCCTGCAGTGCAGGACGCCATCGCCAAGGCGAGGCCTCACATCACCGGTTTCGGTGAGCGGTTTGAAACCCGACCTGTGGGTGGTCATGGGTTGAGCCAGGAGATTCTGTAGTTGCCGCTGCGTAGGAACACGCACCACCCGACGTAGAGCCACGCCCTGCGTGGCTGAACGC
>JAEWLO010000185.1 GCA_023457475.1 Pseudomonadota bacterium
CTCCGGGGCCTTTTCGCTTCAATCACACCAACGCATCACCGATCAGGACGATGCGCGGCGTTGGCTTCGCTCTGGCGTTCCAGGAACTCCTTCGAAGGCTCGTCCAGCTTGTCGCCGAGCATGCGGCGGACGACCACGAAGAACACCGGGATCATCAGCAGGCCCAGGAAGGTGGCGAACACCATGCCGCCGATCACGCCGGTACCGATGGCGTGACGCGAGTTGGCACCGGCACCGCTGGAGATCGCCATCGGGATGACGCCCATGATGAACGCGAACGAGGTCATCAGGATCGGGCGGAAGCGCAGGCGGGCCGCCTCGATGGTGGCTTCGCGCAGGTTCTTGCCGGCCGTTCGCTGTTCGACCGCGAACTCCACGATCAGGATCGCGTTCTTGGCCGCCAGACCAATCACGGTGATCAGGCCGATCTTGAAGTACAGGTCGTTCGGCAGGCCGCGGGCCAGCGAGAACGCCAACGCACCCAGCACACCCAGCGGCACCACCAGCAGCACGGCTACCGGGATCGACCAGCTTTCATACAGTGCGGCCAGGCACAGGAACACCACCACGATCGACAGCACCAGCAGCAGCGTCGCCGCGTTGCCCGCCAGGATTTCCTGGTAGGACATGCCCGACCAGTCGTAGCCGAAGCCCGCCGGCAGGTCGTCGGAGACGATCCGCTCCATCGCCTGCATTGCTTCGCCCGAGCTGCGGCCCGGGGCCTGCGACCCGACGATGTTGATCGCCGAGTAGCCGTTGTAGCGGCTCAGCGACGGCGGGGCCGAGACCCACTCCGAGCGCACCACCGTGCTCAGCGGAATCATCGCCTGGGTACCGTCCGCGTTGGTCTGCAGGGCGCTCGGGGTGTAGAAGCTGTTGAGCGACTCGGCACCCGTCCGGTACGGACCATCAGCCTGCATGGTCACGCGCTTGATGCGGCCCTGGTAGAAGAAGTCGTTCACGTACACCGGTGCCAGCATCAGCTGGATGGTGCTGTACACGTCCGACACCGACAGGCCCATCGTCTGCGCCTGCACGCGGTCCACGTGCAGCTGCAGCTGAGGGGCGTTTTCCAGACCGTTCGGGCGCACGCCGGTGAGCGTGTCGCTTTCTTCAGCCGCCTTGCCCAGCAGGATGTTGCGCGCCTGCGTCAGCTGCTCGTAGCCGGCACCGCCGCGGTCCTGCAGCCACATGTCGAAGCCGCCGAACTGGCCCAGGCCCTGCACCGTGGGCAGGTTGACCACGAAGATCTGGGCTTCCTTGATGCCGTAGAAGGCACCGTTCATGTTCTGGATGAACTCGGGCACGGTAATGTCACGGTCCGCCCAGGGCTTGAGGCGGATGAAGCCCATGCCCACGTTCTCGCCGGAACCGACGAAGCTGAAGCCGGCCACCTGCAGCATGCCTTCGAAGCCGTCCTGCTTCTCCAGGATGCCGCGCATCTGGGCGAAGGTCGCATTGGTCTGCGCCTTGGTCGAGCCCGGCGGCAGCTGCACGATCGCCAGTGCGTAGCCCTGGTCTTCTTCCGGCAGGAAGCTGCCCGGCATGCGGGTGAACAGGAAGCCGCACAGTGCGGTGAGCACCACGAACAGGATCATCCAGCGCGGGGCATGCTTCACCGCCGAGGTGATGTGGCCCACGTAGGTGCCGCTGACCTTGTCGTAGTACTTGTTGAAGGTGCGGTAGACGATGTTCGGGTGGTCGTTGTGCGTGGCCTTGAGGAACGTCGCGCACAGCGCCGGGGTGAAGCCCAGGGCGAGGAAGGCCGAGAAAGCCATCGCGATGGCGATCGTCAGCGCGAACTGCTTGTAGATCTCACCTGCCGCGCCGCCCTGCAGGGCGGACGGAATGAACACGGCTGCCAGCACCACGGTGATGGCCACCACCGCGCCGGTGATCTGGGTCATGGCCTTCTGGGTGGCGGCCTTGGGTGGCAGCTTCTCCTCGGTCATGATGCGCTCGACGTTTTCGATCACCACGATCGCGTCATCCACCACGATGCCGATCGCCAGCACCATCGCGAACAGCGTCAGCTGGTTGATGGTGAAGCCGATGATGCTCATGCCCAGGAAGGTACCGAGCAGGGCCACCGGGATGACCAGGGTGGGAATCAGCGTGGCACGGAAGTTCTGCAGGAAGATCAGCATCACCAGGAAGACCAGCACGACCGCTTCGATCAGGGTCTTGACCACTTCCTCGATCGAGATCTTCACGAAGGTGGTGCTGTCGTACGGCGAGAACCAGCTCACACCGGCCGGGAAGCTCGGCTGCAGCTCGTCCATCTTGGCCCGCACCGCATCGGCCACGTTCAGGGCGTTGGCACCCGGCAGCAGCTGGATGGCGAAGGCACCGGTGGGCTTGCCGTTGTACTGGGTGTCGAAGCCGTAGTTGTTGGCACCGAAGGCGATGCGCGCGATGTCCTTGAGCAGCACGCGCGAGCCATCCGCATTCGCCCGCAGGATGATGTTCTCGAACTGTTCCGGCGAGCTGAAGCGGCCTTCGGCCGAGACCGTGGCGGTGAAGTAGTGGCCGGCCGGGGAGGGGTCCGACCCCAGCGAACCGGCGGCGAACTGCACGTTCTGCGCGCGCACCGCGGCCAGGACCTGGCTGGCCGACAGGTTGTAGCCCTGCATCTTCTCCGGGTTGAGCCAGATGTTCATGGCGTACTCGGAACCGAACTGCTGGGTGCTGCCCACGCCGGGAATACGCGAGATCTGGTCGAGCACGCGCGAACCGACGATGTCGTTCAGCGCATCACGGGTGATCGCCTCGCTGTCCGAACGCAGTGCCACCACCATCAGGAAGCCGGCGTTGGCCTTGGCCACGACGACGCCCTGCTGGGTCACTTCGGTGGGCAGGCGCGGGGTGGCCAGCGACACCTTGTTCTGCACCTGCACCTGGGCGATGTCCGGGTCGGTGCCTGTCTCAAAGGTGAGGGTGATCTGGGCGCGGCCGTTGGAGGCCGAGGACGAGCTGAAGTACAGCAGGTGATCGATACCGGTCAGCTGCTGTTCGATCACCTGGGTGACCGACTTTTCGGTGGTGTCGGCGCTGGCGCCGGGATAGGTGGCGCTCACCGTCACCTGCGGCGGTGCGATGCTGGGGTAGGACTCCACGCCCAGACCGAGGATCGAGATCACGCCCGCAAGCGAGATCAGGATCGCGACCACCCAGGCGAATACCGGGTGTTCAATGAAAAATTTAGGCATGACGGACGATTCCCGTTATTGCTTGGTCGGTTCGGCAGCCGGAGCGCCTTCGGTGGGCGGTGCGTCGGCCTTGGCCGGATCGGCCGCGGCGTCTGCAGGGGCGGCCGCAGGGGCACCGGCGGCCGGTGCCGCAGCGCCCGGAGCCGCGCCGTTGCCATTGGCGGCGGTCGGGGTCCACGGAGCGGCCTTGGCCGGTGCACCTTCCTTGACCTTCTGCACACCAGCCACGATCACCTGGTCGCCGGCGGCAAGGCCCTCGGTCACCAGCCAGCTGCTGCCCTGCTGACCTTCGGTCTTCACGTTCTTGCGCACGACCTTGCCGTCCTGGCCCACGACCATGACGAAGCCGCCGGCGGTGTCGCGCTGCAGCGACTGCAGCGGCACCAGGAACGCGTTCTTGCGCTCGCCCAGCACCGCCTGGAAGCTAACGAACGAACCCGGCAGCAGCAGCTGCTGCGGGTTGGGCAGCACCGCGCGCAGGGTCACCGCGCCGGTGGACGGGTCGACCGTGGCCGAGGAGTAGTCCAGCGTGCCCGGTTCGCCGTACACGCTGCCATCGGCCAGGCGCACCTGCACGGTGGACTTGCCGTCGCCGCTCAGGGCCACCGAACCCGATGCCTGCGCGCGGCGCAGCTGGGTCATCTCGTCGGCGCTCATGGAGAAGTTCACGTACAGCGGGTCCAGCTGGTCCACCGTGGTGAGCAGGGTGACATCGCCCTGGCCGACCAGCGCGCCTTCGGTGACCTGCTGCTTGCCGGCGCGGCCGCTGATCGGAGCGGTGACTTCGGCGTAACCCAGGTTGATGCGGGCGCTGGCCAGGGAGGCCTCGGCCTGCTTCACGGCGGCGGCGGCGGTGCGTTCGGTGGCTTCGGCCGCGTCCAGGTCGGACTTGGACACGAACGCCTGCGGAGCCAGCGAGCGGGCACGCGCGGCGGCGGCCTTGGCATTGGCATACGTCGCCTGGGCCGAGGCCAGCTCACCCTGCGAGGCGCTCAGCGCCGCCTGCAGCGGAGCCGGGTCGATCAGGAAA
The DNA here is from genome assembly GCA_023457475.1 of Pseudomonadota bacterium. Taxonomy (GTDB): domain Bacteria; phylum Pseudomonadota; class Gammaproteobacteria; order Xanthomonadales; family Xanthomonadaceae; genus Stenotrophomonas. Next base: position 4,240 of record JAEWLO010000185.1, read on the forward strand.
AGGACCTGGCCCTGCTTCACATCCTGGCCTTCCTGATAGACACGCTTGAGCAGCACACCCGGCACCCGGGCGCGCACGTCGGCGCTGCGGAACGGCGACAGCCGGCCGACCAGCTCGCGCTGCAGTGGAAGCGTTTCGGCCTTGGCCTGGATCACGCCCACTTCCGGCGGCGGGGGCGTCTGCTGCTCTTCCTTCTTGCAGGCGGTCAGCGCGACAGCGACTGCGCACGTCAGGGCAAGGGTGCGGAGTGGGGCGATCATCAGGAGAAACTCCGGAGTTGGTTTGAATGTAGAGCGGGGGCAGCAGGCGGCACGGCAAACGCGCGCAGGAAGCTGTCCACGGAGAATTCGGCCCAGCGGCGGCGCACGGCGGCGTCATCCCGATGGGGGGTGTGCAGGCGCTGCTTCTCGAAATCCAGTCCGGCGATCATGCTCAATAGCAGTTCGGCCATGAAGTGCGGGTCGTCATGCCGGAGCAGCCCGCGCTGGATGCGGATATCAATCCATTCAGCAAGATGAAGAGTCAGCGCGCCGGCCCCGTCCCGGTAGAGCGCCCGGGCTTCCTGGGGGAACTGGGCCGCTTCGGTGGCGATCAGGCGACGGGCCTGCATCACCTGGGGGTCGTTGAAGTGCTCCAGGTGGTCGATGGCGAACTGCAGCAGGCAGCCGCGCACGTCCTCCCCGTCGCGTGCGCGAAGTGCGGCGGTGGCGCGGCACAGATGGCGCTGCATCACCCGGCGCAGCAGTTCCTGCTTGCTGCCGTAGCGGCTGTAGAGGGTCTGCTTGGAGCAACCGGCCTGCTGGGCCACCGCTTCCATGCTCAGCTGCATGCCCTGCGTGGACATCAGATCGCGCACGGCATCGAACACGCGATGGTCGCGCGCATCCAATGCGCTGGCGGGTGGGCTGGGGGAGTTCACGCGGTGGACTATACCGTCCAGTTCAGAATTGGTGAAGCATGGCTTTTGGCACTGTGCCGCCGATTGCCATCACGGTGCCACGCAGCGTATCGATGCTGTGTGACATCGCGCGGAAGGTGCTGCATTCCATACCCCTGCGCATTGCATGGCGGGGCATGGCG
>JAEWLO010000186.1 GCA_023457475.1 Pseudomonadota bacterium
TTCCTGATCTACATGGCGGTGTGTGCGGTGTTCGTGCTCTGGCAGGCGGTGCTGGGCGGCCTGAGCGGCTATCCCGGACCGTGGCTGCCGGTGTACGAGCGTGCGTCGTGGTGGCTGCTGGGTCTCAGCGCGCTTACGCTCGGCATCCTGCTGCCGGTGTTGTGGCGGCTCAACGGCGGCGACCGGCTGTGGCCCGGCTCGCGGCTGGGACAGCAGGTGGTGCTCTGGGGCGGCGTGGCGACCGCGTTGTGCGTGCCGTTTCTGGGCATGCACGGCCTGGCGCGGTTGGCCGATGCGATGGAACATGTGTTCCAGCTTGGCTGCCTGGTGACCCTGGGGGTTGGCGTATGGGCATTGCGCCGTCGGGATTACTACGCGCTGGCCGGTCTGCTGGCGCTGCTGCCGTGGTGGGTGATGATCATCGCCGACGCGCTGCAGGCGCAGTGGCTGATTGCCTACCGGATCGAAGCGCTGCAACTGGCGGCCACCTGGTTCCTGATGATGTCGGCCTACGCGCTCAACCTGCGGCTGGGCCGGCTGCGCCAGCAGCGTGATGAAATGCGCCAGCTGGCCGACACCGATGGCCTCACCGGGCTGCCCAACCGCCGCGCCGGCCTGCGCCTGCTGGCCCGCCAGCTGCTGCCGCACGGTCACGAGGCCCAGGCGCTGGCAATCGGCTTCCTGGATGTCGACCTGTTCAAGGACATCAACGACAGATTCGGCCATGAAGCCGGCGACCAGGTGCTGGTGGCGGTCGCGCGCGCGCTGCGCGGTGCCGTGCGCACACAGGACCACGTGGTCCGGATGGGCGGTGAGGAATTCCTCATCGTGCTGCCGGGAGCCAGTCACGCCGCCGCGCTGTCGCGCCTGGAAAGCGTGCGGCAGCAGGTGGCGGCGGTCGCACCGACCCTGCCGCTGGAGGGGCTGGCGCTGACGGCCAGTATCGGGCTGGCGGTGCTTCGTCCCGGCCGCGACGACCTGGCCGGCCTGCTGCGCCGGGCCGACCACGCCATGTACTGCGCCAAACGGGCCGGACGCAACCAGGTGTACGACGGTGAACAGACGCCGGCGGAAGCACCGGCGATGCCGGTCTGATGCCACGCCGGTGCGGGTTTTGCCGGATAATGGCGCGATGACCATTCGACTCAACAAGCACATTGCCGAAACCGGCTACTGTTCCCGGCGTGAAGCCGACCGTCTGATCGGCGAACGCCGCGTCACCGTCAACGGCATCGCGGCCGGCACTGGCGCGGTGGTGGGTGAGGGTGATGTGGTCCTGGTCGACGGCCAGCCACTGCGCGCGCGCGAAGCGAAGAAGGCCGGTGGCCGCCGGCACGTCTACATTGCCCTGAACAAACCGGTGGGGATCACCTGCACCACCGAGAGCGCGGTGAAGGGCAACATCGTCGACTTCGTCGGCCACGAGCAGCGCATCTTCCCGATCGGGCGCCTCGACAAGGATTCGGAAGGGCTGATCCTGATGACCAGCAATGGGGACATCGTCAACCAGATCCTGCGCGCCGAGAATGGCCACCAGAAGGAGTACCTGGTGGCGGTGAACAAGCCGGTCACCGATGAATTCCTGCGCGGCATGGCGCGCGGCGTGCGCATCCACAACGAAACCACCCTGCCGTGCCGCGCCTCGCGCATCGCCAAGTTCGGTTTCCGCATCACCCTGCAGCAGGGGTTGAACCGGCAGATCCGGTTGATGGCGGCCGCCTTCGACTACCGCGTCACCCAGCTGCGCCGGGTACGCATCGACAACATCAAGCTCGGCGCGCTCAAGCCCGGTCAGTGGCGCAACCTGACCGATGCCGAGCTGAAGGGCCTGCTGCCCAAGCAGCTCGACTGGTAGTCCGTACCTGCCCGCACGGCGCAGCCGTGCACGGACCGGTAACCTTTGCGTGACCGGTTCAGGCTAGACTGCGGGCAGCATCCGGATTCGACCTGCTGCATGATCAAGCCCGAGAAGCCTTCCAACGAAGCCCTGCGCCTGGATGCGCTTTACCGCTACCGCATTCTCGATACGGACAAGGAAAAATCGTTCGAGGATCTGGTCACCATCGCCAAGGCGGTGTGTGGCACGTCAATGGCTGCCGTTACGCTGATCGATGCCGAGCGGCAGTGGTTCAAGTCCATCCAGGGCAACGAGGCGCAGGAGTTGCCGCGCTCGGACTCGATGTGCGGCCACGCCATCCTGCAGCCGCAACAGGTCATGGTGGTGGAAGACACCCTGACCGACAGCCGTTTCCACGACAACCCGCTGGTGACCGGGGCACCGCACGTGCGCTTCTATGCCGGTGCCCCGCTGCTGAGCAACGACGGTTATCCGCTGGGCACGCTGTGCGTGTTCGATCCGGCTCCGCAGCACCTGGACCTGGATCAGACCGAAGCCCTCGCCGCGCTGTCGCGCCAGGTAATGCTGGTGATGGAACTGCGCCGCTTCGCGCAGGACATCCAGACCACCATGCTGGAGCGCGAGGACTACGAGCGCCTCCTGGGCGAGTACCACGACCTGCTGCTGGCACAGAATGCGGACCTGGCCGAACAGAGCCGCACAGACGTGTTGACCGGTCTGCCCAACCGCCGGGCCATGGCGGTCGCACTGGAGGCCTCGGTGCAGGATGCCGACGGCCAGCCCCGGCAGACGGCCGTGGCCCTGGTGGATATCGACCATTTCAAGCAGATCAATGACTTCAATGGCCATGCTACCGGCGACCGGGTGCTGGCCGAACTCGGCGTGCTGCTGCGCGCGCAGTTCGCGGGCCGAGGGCTGGCCGCGCGCTACGGCGGTGAAGAGTTCGTAGTGCTGATGCCGGACACCGAGCTGCGTACCGCGGAGCTGCAATGTGACTTCCTGCGCATGGCGGTGGCCGACCTCCCGCTTGGCTTTCCGGTCACGGTGAGCATCGGCGTGGCCGCACACCGGGCCGGCGACAGTGTGGATGAGACGGTGGCACGCGCGGACGCAGCGCTGTACCGGGCCAAGGCCAACGGCCGCAATCGCATCGAAACGGCGTAACGCGAGGCGCTGCCCGGCAATGGCCCGGCATCATGGATCGATGTTGCGTGCTTCGGCGGTGGCCAGGATTTCAGGATGCTGCACGGGGCGGCGCCGGTTCAACAACGGATGCAGGAACACGGCACCGACGATGATGGCCACGCCCGCGTAGAACAGCGGCGTGAGCTCGCGCTGCTCGCTGAGCAGGACCATGGCCAGCAGAATCGCGTAGACCGGTTCCAGATTGGTCACCAGCTGCACCGTATAGGCACTGAGGTGACGCAACGCGACCAACGCCAGCGCGAACGGCAGCAGCGTGCAGATCCCTGCCAGCACCAGCAGCAGAAGCGTGTCGCGCAGATTGGGCACGATCCACAGCGGGCTGGCCAATGCAGGAAGCAGGAACGGCAGCACCGGGGCCAGCAGCGTGAGGGTCAGCGTACCGGCCCCCAGTTCAACGGCGGTGACGGTCAGCGGGTCGGCATGGCTGACCAGGCGCTTGTTGAGAGAGCCGAACATGGCCACGAGCAGGGCTGACGCCGCCCCGACCAGGACGCCCAGGCGCATGCCGTCAGGCACGCCGCCCACCACCAGCGCCACGCCCGGCAGTACGGCGATGCCGAATGCCAGCTCACGCAGCTGGAAGGGGCGTTTGGCCACCCACGGTTCGATCACCGCGGTGAACACCGGGGCCAGCGCGATGCAGGTGGCGGCCACCGAGGCATTGGCCAGCTTTACCGCGCCGTAGAAGGTGAGCCAGTGCAGCGCGACCAGCGCGCCCACGCCGCAGTAACCGGCCAGCAGGGTGGGGGAGAGCTGGCGCAGTCCGCGCCACACGCGCGGCAGCAACGCAAGCATGACCACCACCAGCAGCATGCGCCACCACACCAGGGGCAGCGCGGGCAGTGTGATCAGCTTGCCGAGGATGGCGGTGATGCCCCACAACAGCACGCAGAAATGGATCTGGAAGAGGGCTTTGCGGGTATCGGTCATCGGCATCTGCATATTGTGCGGGAAACACGTTGCTGAAGGGACGGCCGACGCGCATGCCGCGCGGAAGCCTCCCGCGAGGTGCCGTCGCGCTTGGCGGGCTGTTGTGGACGATTGACAGGAGCCTGTCGCGCCGGTGACCGACGACCGGCAAACGGCCGTCCGTCACCCTCCCAACGTGTCCAACTGCTGCTGTAGCGTCATGGCCGCGCCGGGATTGCGATGCTTGGCCGCACCGATGAACAGCACATAGACATCGCGGGGTGCGGTCGGCTGAACCGTCGCGCCTATGTGTGGAAGATCGGGATTGTCGTCTCCCCGTGCCCAGCGAAGGCTGCGCAGGGCCCACTGTTCAAGCGTGCGCGTTGGATACCCGGCGCGCAGATTCCCGCGCGATTGCATCAGGCGCGCGTAGACGAAATCCGCCGTCGGATCGGCGTAGCTGGGGTATTCGGTCGAACCGCTGAACACCAGCGCGGCGTTGCGCGCACGTGCCACCGCCACCAGCGAGGGTGTCCATGCCTGGGGATTGCGGACCTCCAATGCATGCTGCAGCGTGATGCCATCGGCCTCCCGCGGCAGGCCTTCCAGGAAGCGGTCGAATTCGTCCGCGCCGGCCGGATGCCTTTCGCCGAACTGCCAAACCAAGGGGCCCAGCCGGTCCTGCAGGGTGGCGATGCCCTGGATGAAGCCGTCCGCCCGGCCGGCGGCCGCCACCAGGTCATGGGTCTGGGTGATCGTACGCGGCCCTTTGGCGGAGAACCGGAAGCCCGCTGGCGTCTGCTCGGCCCATTGCGCATAGACCGCCGGCGTCTGCGCCCGGTAGAAGGTGCTGTTGATCTCGATGCAGCCGAGCTGTGCGCTCGCGTAGGCCAGCTCCTCGCGCTGGGGCAGCCCGTCCGGGTAGAACATCCCCTCGCGCCATTCGGGAAATACCCAGCCGCCGATGCCGGCGCGGATCGTGCCTGCGGGCTGCGTCACGCGGCGTGGCCCTCGGCCTTCCACGGATCGTAGCTGCCGAACCACCTCAGGTGGCCTTCCAGGTCACGGCACGCATAGCCCCGGCCGCCATAGTCCTGGTCGGCAATTTCGATGGCCAGTTCGGCCCCGCCGGCGAGGGCGCGCGCGTAATGCGCATCCGGGTCGGCCACGATCACGCAGGCGCTCTGGGTTTCGCGGTCGCCCACGTCGCGGGGCTGCACGGTCATTTTTTCCCAGTCGCCGCCGGTGCCGACCGAGCTGAGCATGATCATGCCGTTCCCGTAGGTCAGCTGGGCGTGGTAGACCATGTCGCCTTCGGCGTACACGGCCTGCTTCTGGAAACCGAAGGCGGTTTCCAGCCAGGCGATGGCGGCATGGGCGTCTTGGTAGCGCAGGCAGGGGATGATGGTGACAGTGGTATCGGCGGGGGCGGTCATGTGCAGGCTCCGGGGGGCTTCTGGCACAGGCGAGCCTGCGGCGCGGGGCGTTACCATCGCGCGAAACCGGTGTGGCGGCACCCGCCGCCTCGACACCCCGGCAACGGCTGACTGGAGACACTGCTTGACTACATCCTGGATGGGAGGCCTCGTGCTGCTGGCATGCGCACCCTTGGCGTCGGCGGCAGTGCCGGCGGAACTGGAACACCGGCTGGACGCCACCGTGGAGCGCGTTCGCAGCGAGTTCGATATCCCCGGCATCGCAGTCGCCATCGTCCAGGACGGCCAGATCGTGCTGGAACGCGGCTATGGCGTGCGTGAACAGGGCAAGGCGGCTCCGGTGCAGGCCGATACCCTGTTCGCGATCGCGTCCAACACCAAGGCGTTCACCGCCACCTCGCTGAACCTGCTGGCCGAACAGGGCAAGCTGAAGATGGACGACCGGGTGGTGGACCATCTTCCGGGCTTCCGCATGGCAGACCCCTATGTGACCGGGGAGATGCGCATCCGCGACCTGCTTTCGCACCGCAGCGGACTCAGCCTGGGAGCGGGCGACCTGCTGTTCTGGCCCACGACCAGCTACAGCAACGCCGAGGTCGTGCAGCGTCTGGGCAAGGTGCCGCTGAAGGGCGGCTTCCGCGATCGCTACGCCTACGACAACATCCTGTATGCGGTCGCCCAGCAGGTGATCGAGCAGGTCTCCGGGCAGTCTTACGCCGAGTTCCTGCAGCAGCGCATCTTCACTCCGGTGGGCATGACCGGCACCCGGTACAACGCCGACCATCTGCGCCCGGGCGACCACGCCGCGGTGGGCCACGCCAAATACGACTTCACGGCCCTTCGAACCGTGGCTCCACTGACCTGGTCCAACAACGCCGGGGCCGGGGGGCTGTATTCCAGTGTGCACGACATGGCGCGCTGGATGAACGTGCAGCTGGCGCAGGGCCGGTTGGAGGACGGCACCCCGCTGTTCACGCCCAAAACCCAGCGGGCCATGTGGCAGATGATCACCCCCCAGGTCGTGCCCGAGCCGAGCGTGCCGCAGCTGGCCGCTGCCCGCCCGAACTTCGCCGGCTACGGCGAAGGCTGGAGCCTGAGTGACTTTCGTGGCGAAAAACTGGTGTGGCACACCGGTGGCTGGCCGGGCATGGTTTCGCGCGTGACGCTGGTACCGGAACGGAAGCTGGGCATCGTGGTGCTGACCAACCAGGAGGTGGGTGCGGCCTTCAACGCGGTCACGATGGACGTGCTGGATGCCTTCCTGCAGCCGGACACACCGACCGACTGGGTCGCCGCGTATGCCGCGGCGCTCACCAAGGCGCAGGAGAAGGCCGACGAAGGCTGGGCCGCGCACCAGGCCGCGCGGAACCCGAAGAGCCAGCCCTCGCTCCCGCTGACGGGGTACGTGGGGACTTACCGCGACGCCTGGTACGGCGACATGCTGATCGAACAGCGCAACGGCAAGCTGCGCCTGCGCTTCGCCAGGACTGCCCAGCTGGTGGGCACGCTGGAGCATTGGCAGCACGACACCTTCATCGTCCGCTGGGACGACCGCTCGCTCAATGCCGATGCCTTCGTGAACATCAGCCTGGACCCGGACGGCAAGGTGCGCGATGTGCGCATGCAGCCGATCTCGACGCTGACCGACTTCAGCTTCGACTTCCAGGACCTGCTGTTCACACCGGTGGAATGATCCGCGCGGCGTTCCCTGCACCCGCGTACACGCAGGCCATGGAATAATCACGGCCTGCACGTGCGTGAGGTAACAGGATGTTCCGCTGGTTCGAATCGCTGATTCCGGTGTTCCCGCCGGCCGACGCACGCATGCCGCCGCGCAACGTGGCGGCGTTCTACGTCTACTACCTGCGCCCGGTATGGCCGGTGCTGCTGGCCACGCTGGTGGCCGGCCTGCTGCTGGCGCTGGTGGAAGTGGCGATGTTCGATTTCCTCGGGCGCATCGTCGACATGGTCAGCGAACAGCCGGACGCCGGCTTCTTCCACCGCCATGCCGACACCCTGCTGTGGATGGCGGCGATCACCCTGGTCGCGCGGCCCGTGCTGGTCGGCCTGCACAACCTGCTGGTGAACCAGGCCATCGTGCCGGGCCTGAGCAACCGCTCACGCTGGCTGATGCACAACTACGTGGTGCGCCAGAGCCTGTCGTTCTTCCAGAACGACTTCGCCGGCAGCATGGCCAACCGGGTGATGCAGACCGGCACGTCGCTGCGCGAATCGGCCGTGCAGATGGTCGATTCGCTCTGGTACATCGTGGTCTACACCGGCACCGCGCTGTACCTGTTCGCGCAGGCGGACTGGCGTCTGATGGTGCCGCTGGTGCTGTGGCTGGCGGCTTACGTGGTGATCATGTGGATCTTCGTGCCGCGGGCGAAGCAGCGCGCCTGGATCGCCTCCGAAGCGCGCTCCAAGGCGATGGGCCGCATCGTCGACGGGTATACGAACATTCCCACGCTGAAGCTGTTCGCGCACGGCGGCCGTGAACAGGCCTACGTGGCCGAGGCGATCGAGGAACTGGCGGTGAAGCATCGCCGCCAGACGCGGATCACCACCAGCCTGGACCTGACCATTTCGATCGTGAACGGCTTCCTGATCGCCGGCACCTGCGGGTTGGCGCTGTGGCTGTGGAGCGGGGGCCACATCACGGTGGGCGCGATCACCCTGGCCACGGGCCTGGTGATCCGCATCCACAACATGTCCGGCTGGATCATGTGGACGATCAACGGCATCTTCGAGGACATCGGTACGGTGCAGGACGGCATCACCACGATCGCGCAGCCCCTCACCGTGCAGGACCGCGCCGATGCGGTACCGCTGCAGGTGCGCGAGGGCGGCGTGCGCTTCGAGGACATCCATTTCCACTACGGCAAGCAGGGCGGAGTGATTGCCGGGCTGGACCTGGCGGTGAAGCCGGGAGAGAAGATCGGCCTGGTCGGGCCCTCGGGCGCAGGCAAGTCCACGCTGGTGAACGTGCTGCTGCGGTTGTACGACCTGGAAAGCGGCCATATCCGGATTGACGGCCAGGACATCGCGGCGGTGACCCAGGAAAGTCTGCGCGGTCAGATCGGCGTGGTTACGCAGGACACGTCGCTGCTGCACCGGTCGATCCGCGACAACCTGTTGTACGGGCGTCCGGATGCCACGGAGGCCGAGCTGCGCGCGGCGGTGGCGAAGGCGCGCGCGGATGCCTTCATCGAGACGCTGCGTGATGGCGAAGGCCGCATCGGTTACGACGCGCACGTCGGCGAGCGCGGCGTGAAGCTGTCCGGTGGCCAGCGCCAGCGCATCGCGATCGCGCGGGTGCTGCTGAAGGATGCGCCGATCCTGGTACTGGACGAGGCGACCTCGGCGCTGGATTCGGAAGTGGAAGCGGCGATCCAGGAGAGCTTGGACGAGCTGATGGCGGGCAAGACCGTCATCGCCATCGCCCACCGCCTGAGCACGATCGCGCGGATGGACCGGCTGGTGGTGATGGAACAGGGGCGCATCGTTGAAACCGGCACGCATGCGGAGTTGATTGCGGCCGGCGGGTTGTACGCGCGTCTCTGGGCGCGGCAGACCGGTGGTTTTGTTGCTGCGGATGGTGCTTGATTCTGCGCGAACTGCCCGCGGCTGCTGATCTACGAGCCTAGGTCCGTCGGGTGTGGGTTTGCGGGGTCGCCGCATGTACGTCCGTGTAGGCTAAGCGGACGCCATCCATGGCGC
>JAEWLO010000187.1 GCA_023457475.1 Pseudomonadota bacterium
ACCTTGGACAGGTCGACCTCGTTGAAGGTGGTCAGCATGGCGGTGGAGTTCTTGGACTCCATCAGACGCTCGGCGATGCGCTTGCGGATGCGGGTCATCGGCACGCGTTCTTCCGGACGGGCACCGCCGGCGTTGCCGGCACCGCCGTTACGGGCGAAGTTGACGATGTCTTCCTTGGTCACCGCGCCGCGACGGCCGGTGCCGTCGACGTCGGCCGGGTTCACGCCTTCGGTGATGGCCGAGAAGCGGGCACCCGGGGGCTGGGCGTCGGCAGCGGACTTCGCGGCCGGGGCCGGGGCGGCGGCCGCGGCCGGCGCATCGGCGGCCGGGGCAGCTTCAGCCTTCTTCTCTTCGGCGGCCGGTGCCGGCGCAGCAGCCACGGCACCTTCCTCGATGATCGCCACGACCTGGCTCGAGGTGACGGTGTCGCCTTCCTTGAACTTGATTTCCTTCAGCACGCCATCGACCGGCGAGGGCACTTCCAGAACGACCTTGTCGGTTTCCAGGTCAAGCAGGTTTTCGTCACGCTTGACGGCTTCGCCGACCTTCTTGTGCCAGGTGGCGATGGTGCCGTCGGCGACGGATTCGGGCAGTACCGGGGCTTTGACTTCGGTGGCCATGCGGGAGCTTCCTGGTTTGTCTTTTCTAGAATGAGTGGGGGTTATTCAGCGACAGCGTCGTTGAACGGGTTGACCAGCGCATCGGCAACCAGCTTCTGCTGCTCGATGATGTGGTCAGCCATGTGGCCGGCCGCCGGCGACGCCGAACGCGCGCGACCGGCGTAGTGCAGGTTCTGGCCATCGGCCAGGCAGAACTGCAGGTGGTGGCGGATCTGGTACCACGCCCCCTGGTTCTGCGGTTCTTCCTGCGTCCACACCACGTCGGTGGCCTTGCCGTACTTCTTCAGCTCGGCGGCCAGCAGCGCGCGCGGGAACGGATAGAGCTGTTCCACACGGATGATCGCCACGTCGTCCTGGCCACGCTTGGTCTGGTCTTCAAGCAGGTCGTAGTAGACCTTGCCAGAGCACAGGACCACGCGCTTGACCTTCTTCGCCTCTGCATTGGCGTCGCCGATCAGGTGCTGGAACTCGCCGTTTGCCAGTTCGTCCAGGGTCGACACAGCCAGCTTGTGGCGCAGCAGCGACTTCGGCGACATCACCACCAGCGGTTTGCGGGTGGTCATGTGCAGCTGGCGGCGCAGCATATGGAAGGCCTGGGCCGGAGTGGAGGGCACCACCACCAGCATGTTCTCCAGCGCGCACAGCTGCAGGAAGCGCTCCAGGCGCGCCGAGCTGTGTTCCGGACCCTGACCTTCATAGCCGTGCGGCAGCAGCAGGGTGAGACCGGTGATACGGCCCCACTTGGCTTCACCGGCGGCGATGAACTGGTCGATCACCACCTGGGCCCCGTTGGCGAAGTCGCCGAACTGGCCTTCCCAGATGCACAGGGTGTTGGGATCGGTGGTCGAGAAGCCGTATTCGTACGCCATCACGGCTTCTTCGCTGAGCAGCGAATCGATGATGGTGGCCTTCTCCGGGGAATCCACCAGCTGCCGCAGCGGCAGGTAGTAGTTGTCGGTGGCCTGGTCGTGAAGGATCGCGTGGCGGTGGGTGAAGGTGCCGCGGCCCACGTCCTGGCCGACCAGGCGCAGCGCGTGGCCTTCGTCGAGCAGGGTGGCGTAGGCCAGGTTCTCGGCAAAGCCCCAGTCGCCCGGGATCTCGCCGGCGGCCATCTTGCGGCGGTCGTCGTACACCTTGGACACGCGCGAATGCAGCTGCACTTCAGCCGGCACGGTGTTGATCAGCTCGGCCAGCGACTTCAGCTTGGCCGGGTCCACCTGGGTGGAGATGGTGTCGGACAGCTTGCCTTCCAGCAGCTTCGGCCAGTCGACGAACAGCGGGCTGTCCGGCGGGGTCTTCTCGACCTTGGCCAGCTCGGTGGTGACTTCGCCGGCGTCCAGCTTCTCGCGGTACGCATCGACCAGCGCCTTGCCGGCACCGGCCTCGATCACGCCCGCCTTCTCCAGCTGCGCGGCATACAGTTCGCGCGTGGTCTGGTGCTTGCGGATGACCTGGTACATCAGCGGCTGGGTGATCGCCGGCTCGTCGGCCTCGTTGTGGCCCCAACGGCGGTAGCACATCAGGTCGATGACCACGTCCTTGGCGAACTTCTGGCGGAACTCGAAGGCCAGCTTCGAGGCGAACACCACCGCTTCCGGATCGTCGCCGTTCACGTGCAGCACCGGCGCGGCGATCATCTTGGCCACATCGGTCGCGTAACGGGTGGAGCGCGTGTCCTGCGGGTTCGAGGTGGTGAACCCGACCTGGTTGTTGACCACGATGTGCACGGTGCCGCCGACGGCGAAGCCGCGGGCCTGCGACATCTGGAACAGTTCCATGACCACGCCCTGGCCGGAGAAGGCCGCGTCGCCGTGGATCAGGATCGGCATGACCTGCTTGCGGGCGGTGTCCTTGCGGCGCTCCTGGCGCGAACGCACGGAACCGGCCACGACCGGGTCGGCGATTTCAAGGTGCGACGGGTTGAACGCCAGCGCCAGGTGGACCGGGCCACCCTCGGTGGCCACGTCGGCGGAGAAGCCCATGTGGTACTTCACGTCGCCGGCCGAGGCGTGCTCGTCGTGCTCGAACTTGCCTTCGAACTCGTCGAACAGCTTGCGCGGATTCTTGCCGAGGGTGTTGACCAGCACGTTCAGGCGGCCGCGGTGGGCCATGCCGACGACCACGTCCTTGACCCCGTCCTTGCCGGCGTCACGGATGATGGTGTCCATCATCGGGATCAGCGAGTCGCCGCCTTCCAGCGAGAAGCGCTTCTGGCCGACATACTTGGTGTGCAGGTAGCGCTCCAGGCCTTCGGCCGCGGTCAGGCGCTCCAGGGTGCGGCGCTGGGTGGCGGCGTCGAGGGCATAGTTGCCGCCCGCCAGTTCCAGGCGCTGGTAGAGCCATTGGCGCTGCTCGACCTCGGAGATGTGCATGAACTCCGCACCGATGGAGCCGGTGTAGGTCGCCTTGAGGCGCGCGAGCAGGTCGCGCAGCTTCATGCGCGGCTGGCCGCCCACGCCGCCGGTGCTGAACTCGGCGTTGAGGTCACCCTCGGTCAGGCTGTGGAACGGCAGGCCCAGGTCGGGCGAGTTCACGGCCGGGGCCAGACCCAGCGGGTCCAGGCGGGCGTCGAGGTGGCCACGCGAACGGTAGGCGGTGATCAGACGACCGACATTGCGCTCGCGCTCGTCGCCGGCACCGGTGGCCGCGCCGGTCTTGCCGGCGTTTTTGCCGGCTTCGGCAATGTGGGCGATGACGGCCGAGTGCGGAATGTCGCCTGCCTCACGGCCCTGGAAGCCGTCGAAGTAGGTCTTCCATTTGGGATCGACACTGTCCGGAGAAACGAGGTACTGCTCGTACAGATCCTCGATATAGGAGGCGTTGCCGCCGGCGAGCTGCGAAGACTGCGCAAACTGCTTCAGTAGATTGTCCACGATGGAGGGTCGGATTCGCTTGTGGGGGTAAGGCTTCGATGATCCGGCAGGGAAAGATGAATAGCCCTGCGCGGGCGGTATCTAACCACCAAATTGTACCCCCATAAGGACAGGAAGGGGCACCAAGCGAGACGTTTGAGGCCCTTCGGTGTCATTCCCAGACAGGTTCGGCACGGTCGGCCGGACTACAGCCCGAGTGCGCGCAGTTCGGTGCAATCGCGCGAACGTTCCCATACGCGCTGCAAACCTTCCTGCAACGGTCGCGAACGTGCAGGCTGGGCGAGGCCGGCCTCGCCGTCGAAGCGATGGCCGCTCAGACGAAAGTAGTAGTCGCCCGCGTCATTGACCAGACAGGCCGAGGCCAGGGCGCGGTCAATGGGATCGGTGACCTGGCGGACCCGGAACACGCTGGGCAGCCGCTGCAGCAGGCCGAGCAGGGGCGAGCCGGCCGCGGCGATGGCGGCGGCATCGTGCACGATCAGGCAGGCCTGCTTGTCGTGCCGGGCGGTGCCGAAGCGGCGCAGCGCCTCCAGCACCGGCGGGGCGTCCAGCAGCCCCGGGTCGAGCAGGCGGCTGTGGATGATCAGCTGGCGCCGGGCACGCTCGACGAGGGCGGCGGTGATGGCCACCGCCTCCTCCAACGCCTCGACCTGGACCGGCGTGGCAGCCATCTCAGCGCTGCGGCTCGCTGTTGTCCTCGTCCCTGTCGTCGAAATCGACAATCACTTCGACGCCATCCTCGTGGATGGTGACCTCGTGGACATCGGCTTCCAGTCCGTCCTCTTCCGGGGCCTCGACGGTGTCGGCGGCCTCGAGGATCTCGTAGCCTTCCTCGATGTCGTCGTCCTCGTCCAGGGCGTTGGGGTCCATCAGCTGGTAGTAGCCGCCGGCGGCCAGGTCCTGCACGGCGTCGCGGCCCTTGGC
>JAEWLO010000188.1 GCA_023457475.1 Pseudomonadota bacterium
GCACCGCATACCGTCAGGCCTGCCAGGTGGGTTGCCTGCTGCGCGGACGTGATGCACTCATCGGACGCGGCGCGCGTTCCAGGCAGGTCCAGCAGGACACGGCGTTCTGCAGCCTTGGCCATTTTCTGTACGACAGGCGGGTTTCCCTTCGCCTGCAACCGGCGCAGCGCGGCGACGTCCCCTTCCGACAGCGCCTGGCTGACCGGCGTCGGGTCATTGAAGATCTGTGTGACGCCGGCAGGTTCGGCAGCACTCGCCGACGAAGATGCCAGCAGTAATGCAAGTGAAATGAAACGCATAGGACTCCAGGAAGGACGCCGAATCCCTGGATGCGGCGTCCCGGGGTAGATCAGGGGCTCTTGTTGAACATGAACTGAGCCTCGCCGCTGACGTCGTTGCTTGCCGAGTTGTAGATCACATTGACCTGGAAGCCGAAGCCGCCGCCAATATCCCAGTAGTAGCCGCCATTGACCGTGGAGGTCCAGCTGCTTTCTTCCAGCGTCCACTTCAGCAGGGCACCGTCGTTGCCGACGAAGTCCAGCACTCCCTTGCCGTCCTTGAAGCTGCCGTCGGAGTTGAACTTGAGCTCGGTGCTCACCGTCCACTGGCCGAACTCGTTGGTGATCGGGTAGGTCAGCTCGGCCTTGTTGAAGCCGGCCTGACCGTTCTCGCCCGGCACGTACGTCAACTTGCTTTCGAACTGCTTGACGTCGATGAAAGTGATGTCCGGCGAGCCATCGTCGCCATCGCCGCCACCACCACCGCCGCCGCCGCCGCCACCATCGCCACCGCCATCACCCGGATCCCAGGGGTCGGGGAAGGAAGGCGGTTCGGGGAACCAGTTGTCATCCGGGGGAGGGGTTACATCGATCGGGGGAAGGTCTGTGGTGTCCATCTGCGAGCCACCAGAGACCAGTGCGCGTTCTTCGGGGGAAAGATCGCGGATTCCAGAATGAGACATTCAACAACTCCTTGTTGATTCTTTGCAGTGTCAGACGTATGCGTGTCGCATACGCCCCCCCGATTCGGGGGGGCTTTGACTACTAACAAGGATACGTTGGTGCCTCTATCAGGGAATTCTGATCCTGGCTGAACTGAGATGAGTGTCTCGCTTCGGTACGGCCGGTTCTGCGCACGCACCGTCGCTGCACACTACACCGTGTTAAACCGACGTGAGGCGCATCTCGACGCAGCAGCGCAGTACACCTGGTACGACCCGTTCACGGTGGGACCTGGCGGCAGCTCGGCCGATGGGGGATTCGGCGACACATGGCAGAGCCTGTGCCTGGAGAACCGTTGACACCAACGGCAGGCACCAGCGCTCTTACGGCACCCGCGTCGCTTCGTATACGTTTGCGCCACGGACCAGCGAAAATCCGGACACCGTCCCGTCCGTACGGCGTGCCACGGCCACCGTCATGTCCTGGTCGACCATGAAGAATGTGGTTTCCGACTGCGCGAACAGTTCGCGCGGTTGCCCCCCCAACGCGTCGCTGCGCAGATGCAGACGCTCGCCGTCCGCCACCAGCTCGGCTGCGGCATCCAGCAGGCGATAGCGGCCGGCCAGTGCACGGTTGCGTGAGGCGTCGCCGGCCATCGCCTCCTTCTCGATGACCTTGAACTCCGGCCACCCGTACTCTGCTGAGACACTGGCCAGAATCTCGTCGATCAACGCGGCACCGTTGTCGCTGTTGGTCATGATCACCACACCCTGTCCACCCGGCGTGTAGCCATACAACTGCGCGCGGTAACCGGCGGTGCCGCCGCTGTGGCTGAAGCTGGTCTGTTGTCCCAGGTTCTCCACGTACAGGCCCAGACCATACTCACCCTGGCCGCGGGTGAGCACGGCCCGCGCGCTGTCGTGCGACAGCACCCGGCCTGACGCGCCCTCGGCCGCGCGCTGGATCTCCAGCACCACCTGCGCGAGGTCGTACGGTGTGGTCCACAATCCGGCGGCGGCCGACTCGGGGTACACGCGCCAGCCGCCCGCTATCGGCTGTCCGTCCGCTGTGTGGCCCTGCGCACTGTGCGCCTGCTGATCGGCCAGGGGCTCCACCGCGAAGTGGCTGTGGCGCATGCCCAATGGCGTGAGCACGGCGCGCTGCATGTAACGCTCGAAGGTCTCGCCCGCTGCTTCCTGCACCATCAGCTGGACCACGCTGAAACCACCGCCGGAGTAGCGCCAGCCCGTCCCTGGCACAGCCTCCACCTGCACGTTCTGGAGCGTCTCGAGCAGGGTCGGCAGGGGTTGTTCCCGGTTGTAGCCGTCGTAGCCATGCACGGTCGTACCGGCGCTGTGATTGAGCAGCCTGCGCAGTGTCACCGGTGAGGTGCGGGTCAATGCGCTCGCGGGCACCTTCCATGTGCTGAGCTGTGCGTTGGCAGGCGCATCCAGCGACACCCTACCTCGTTGCACCAGTGCCATCGCCCCGACGGCGCTGACCGTCTTGCTGACCGAGGCGGCCTGGAAGCGCGTGTCCGGGGTTGCACCATACGCCCTGACCCAGGCGATGGTGCCCTGGTCGATCAGCGCGATGCTCACGGCCGGCACGTGGTGAAACGCCATGCGGTCCTGCAGCTTCATCGTCTGTCCGGATCGTCCCCTCACCACCACCGGGGTGGAAAGACCCTGCTCGACGCGGGCGATACGGGCTTCCACCGGATCCGGCGACATCGCCCACGCCGGGGAAGACAGGCTCCCCACGCATAACACCGCACAGAACACGTGAGCTGTCGGTTTCATCGATCCCTCAAGGAAGACGGTGCGCGAACGGCAGACGGTAGCAGGTTGTGACCGCGTGGTAGCGCCGGCCGTTGGCCGGCCCGCGGTAGAACATCAACCGTCATCGGTCACATCCAGCGCGCCGCTCCGTCATGGCATGCTGAGACCCTTCACTCAAGGACGTGACCGAGCATGCAACGTGCCACCCGACCCCTGGCCGCCAGCGCAGCCCTGCTGTTGCTGGCGGCCTGCCAGGCCACCCCGGAGCCCGCGTCCGAGGCGGCCCAGCGCGCCTACGGGCAGCTGACCTTCAAACCCTGCACCCTGACCGGAGCGCAGGCCAGCAGCAACGTGGAGGCCGAATGCGCCACCCTGCAGGTACCGGAGAACCCGGCCGAGCCGAATGGCCGCAAGATCGGCCTCAACATCGCCTGGCTGGACACCGAGAACCAGGGCGAGGGCAAGCAGGACCCGGTGTTCTTCCTGGCCGGCGGCCCCGGCCAGTCCGCCACGGAGGTCGCCGCCACCGTGAACCAGGCCCTGCGCGAGGTGCGCAGGAAGCGCGACATCATCCTGGTGGACCAGCGTGGCACCGGCAAATCCAACCCGCTCAGCTGCGTGGACGCGGAGGGCAAGGAGCTGCCCGTGGATGAAAGCGCCGCACCCACGCCGGCACTGATGGCCGAGTACGCCGGCCGCTGCGCCGCCACGCTGAGGGAACGCGCCGATACGCGGTTCTACACGACCACCCAGGCCATCGCCGACCTGGATGCCGTGCGCGCCGCACTCGGCGTGGACAAGATCAACCTGGTCGGCGGGTCCTACGGTACCCGTGTGGCCCAGCAGTACGCCGCCCGCTACCCGCAGCACACCCGCGCCGTGGTGATCGACGGCGTGGCTCCGAACGATCTGGTGGTGGGCGGCGATTTTGCCAACACCTTCGAATCCGCCATCGAGCTGCAGTCCGCGATGTGCCGCAAGGATGCCGCCTGCGCCAAGCGTTTCCCTGTGGATACGCGCACCCAGCTGCGCAATGTGATGGGCACGCTGCGCACCGCACCGGCCGAGGTCGAGTACCGCGACCCGGGCACCGCGCAGGTCCGCCGCGACACCATCACCGCCGACACGGTGACCGGGCTGGCCCTGCTGTTCTCGTACATGCCGGAACTGTCCTCGCTGCTCCCGGTGGTGCTTGATGAGGCCGCGCACGGACGCTACGCGCCGCTGATGTCGCTCAACCGGCTGGCCAGCCGCTCGGTGAGCGGGCAGTTGAACCGCGGCATGCAGTGGTCGGTGATCTGCGCCGAGGATGCGGACCGCTACGCTGAAACCGCACCGGAAGGCGACCGCCTGCTCGGCCCGGACGTGGCCCGCATGTTCTTCGCCGCCTGCCCGGCGTGGAACGTCGGCACGCGGCCCAAGGACTTCACCGAACCGCTGCGTTCGAACCTGCCGGTGCTGCTGCTGTCCGGCGAGCTGGACCCGGTCACGCCGCCGCGCTATGCCGAACAGGTGGTCAAGACGCTGCCCAACGGCCGCCACATCGTTGCCAGGGGCCAGGGCCACGGCACCCTCAACGCGGGCTGCATGCCGCGCCTGCTGGGCCAGTTCATGGACAGCGCGGACGCCAAGTCGCTCGACGCCACCTGCCTGGAGAGCCTGAGCCCGGTGCCGGCCTTCACCTCGTTCAATGGATGGGAACCATGATCGTCGCCGAGAACCTGCATAAAGCGTTCAAGACCAAGACCGGCCTGATCCAGGCGGTGCAGAACGTGGGCTTCCACGCCGAGGATGGCCAGATCACCGGGCTGCTCGGCCCGAACGGGGCCGGCAAGACCACCACCATGCGCATGCTGTACACGCTGATGAGCCCGGACCAGGGCCGGGTGATGGTCGACGGCCTGGACGCCGCCAAGGAGGCCGTGGCCGTGCGCCGCCGTTTGGGCGTGCTGCCCGACGCACGCGGCGTGTACAAGCGCCTTACCGCGCGCGAGAACATCGCCTACTTCGGTGAACTGCACGGCTTGAGCCCGGCGTCCATCCGCGAGCGCACCAAGGTGCTGTCGAAGGCGCTGGACATGGACGACATCCTCGACCGTCAGACCGACGGTTTCTCGCAGGGCCAGCGCACCAAGACCGCCATCGCCCGCGCGCTGGTGCACGATCCGCGCAACGTGATTCTCGACGAGCCCACCAACGGCCTGGACGTGATGACCACGCGCGCCCTGCGCGGGTTCCTGCGCGAACTGCGCAACGAGGGCCGCTGCGTGATCTTCTCCAGCCACATCATGCAGGAGGTGGCGGCGCTGTGCGACCGCATCGTGATCATCGCCAAGGGCACGGTCACCGCCGCGGGCACCGCCGACGAGCTGCGCGCGCAGACCGGTGAGGACAATCTGGAGGACGCCTTCGTCAAGGCGATCGGCACTGAAGAAGGACTGCACGCATGAGCGCATTGGCAACGTTGTGGATTGTGATGCGCAAGGAACTGCGCGACCTCTCGCGTGACCGTCGCACGCTGGCGCTGACCCTGCTGCTGGGGCCGCTGCTGTTCCCGGTGTTGATTCTGGGCATGGGCAAACTGGCCGAAAGCCGGGTCAAGACCCAGATCGACCAGCCGCTGGAGATTCCCACCATCGGGGCCGAGCACGCGCCGAACCTGGTGCGCATCCTGGCCGCGCAGGGGCTCAACGCGGTCGATGCACCGGGCGATCTCACCACCGCCATCCGCGACCAGCACATCGACGTGGCCCTGCGCATCAGCCCGGACTTCCGGGAGAACTGGGAGGAAGGCCGCCCGGCACTGGTGGAGATCGTGCAGGACAGCACCCGCCGTGCGGCGGACGTGCCCACCGCCCGCCTGAAGGCGGCGCTGGCTGGCTATGGTCAGCAGGTGGGTGCACTGCGCCTGCTGGCCCGCGGTGTGGATGCCCAGGTGGCGCGACCGCTGGACGTGGCCACGCAGGATCTGGCCACCGCCGAAGCCAAGCGGGGCGTGGTGCTCTCGCTGATGTTGCCGGTGCTGCTCACCATCACCTCGTTCCTGGGCGGTGCCTATCTGGTGATGGACACCACCGCGGGTGAGC
>JAEWLO010000189.1 GCA_023457475.1 Pseudomonadota bacterium
CTTGTCGCCGTAGAACGTGCCGGGCGGGTCGCCGCGCTGGGTGGGGGCGTTGAGGTACTGCAGCGGTACCTGCGGCACGGCCAGGTTGAGGGCGGTCGAGGATTGCGGGCCGGTGGCACCCGCAGCCGACTGTGCCAGGACGGCACCGGGGGCAAGCAGGCACAGCAGCAGGGTAAGCGGGCGGATCATGAAAGGCTCCCGGGGGGACAGCACAGCACAGCGCGGCCGACAGGCTGACGCTAGCAGCCCGAGCTTGAATG
Source organism: Pseudomonadota bacterium (assembly GCA_023457475.1). Taxonomy (GTDB): domain Bacteria; phylum Pseudomonadota; class Gammaproteobacteria; order Xanthomonadales; family Xanthomonadaceae; genus Stenotrophomonas. The sequence goes on from JAEWLO010000189.1 coordinate 261, forward strand.
ATGCCTGTCAATCCAGGCGCTGGAAACCGAACAGGTCCTGCAGCGGGTGCCGGCGGCGCTCGATGCGGGCACGCAGCAGTCCGGCCCCGATCATGGAGTAGGTGATGCCGTTGCCGCCGTAGGCCATGGCGAACAGCACCCGATCGCCCCACTGCGGGTGCGGGCCGAAGAAGGGCAGGCCGTCGGCGGTTTCGGCGAAGGTGCCCCCCCAGGAGAAGGCAGGCTGCAGCGGCAGCGCCGGGAACAGGCGGCCCAGCGCCTTCAGCAGGGTGCCGGCCTTCTTCTCCACCCGCGCATCGCGCCGGGCAGGGATGTCCACGGCATCGTCCTCGCCGCCGACCAGCAGCCGGTGGTCGCCGGTGCTGCGCACGTACAGATACGGCCGCGCCGATTCCCAGAGCATCGTGTCCGCCAGGGGGCCGAGAAGGGCCGGGTCGATCGGGTCGGTGATGAAGGCGTAGCTGCTGCGGTTGCGGGCGACCTTCTGTTTCAGCCACTGCTGTCCGGCGTAGCCGGTGGCCAGCACCACGTGGCGGGCGCGGATGCGCACACCGGTGGTGGTGAGAGCAGTCACGCCACGTGCGGTGGGCTGCAGCGTGTCCAGCGCGGTGCGGTCGTGCACGGCGCAGTTGCGCTTCTGCAGCCGCATCAGCAGCCGGTAGGTCAGCTGGTAGGGGTCGACCCGCGCGGCCAGGCCGCTGAGGATCGCCGCAGGTGCGTTGAAGCCGTAGCGCTCGTTGACCTGCGCCCCTTCCAGCCAGTCCACGTCGAAGCCATGGCGCAGGCGCAGCGCATACTCGGCGTGCAGGACCGGGCGATCCCGGGCCCGGCTCGCGTAGTAGAGGCTCTGCATGGGACGGCAGTCCACCCCGCGAAAGTCGCCCGCCACGGCGCGAAGCGCGTCGATGGCCACGGCGCAGGCGCGGTAGGCCATCACCGCCGCCGGTTCGCCATACTGCCGGGCAAGGTCGATGAGGTGGGTGTCGATCTCGTACTGCAGCAGCGCGGTGCTGGCGGCGGTGCTGCCCCAGCCGATGTCGCGCTGTTCAATCAGCACCACGTCGTGGCCATGCGCACACAGTTCGTTGGCGATGAGCGCGCCGCTGATGCCGCCGCCCACCACCAGCACATCGCAGGCACGGTCGTCTTCCAGCGGCGGAAACGCATGCATCAGCCCGTTGCGGATCGCCCACCAGGGATAGCCACTCTTGAGGTCCATGCCGGCTTACGCGGTCGGGCGGCCGGTGTGCACGGTGTGGATCAGCCGACTCAGGTCGAAGCCCTGCTGCTCGGCGATGTTGAGGTAGTGGTCGCGCAGGGTGGCGTCCAGCTGCGGCTCGCGCGACAGCAGCCACAGGTACTTGCGGTCCGGGCTGCCGACCAGAGAGACGCTGTAGTTGGGAGCCACCTGGATCACCCAGTAGTCGCCCTTGCCGAACGGCAGCCAGCGCAGCCCGGCGGGCAGGAAGCTCACCTGCAGGCGCGCCGGATCGTTGTCCACCGGCTCTGCAGCGCCTTCGGCCTGCTCCACTTCGTCGCCCAGCCGGCACCGGTTGATCACCTCCACCGCGCCGTCGTCCTTCAGCCGGTAATGCGCGGACACGTCGGTGCAGTCTTCCGGCTCATGCTTCATCGGCAGTCGGGCGATCTCATACCAGGTACCGATGTACCGGGGCAGGCTGAGGTCGGGCACGGTTTTCAGGTCGGCGTAGGTGGTCATCGCAGGCGCTGTCGGGAGGTGGCCGCCACCATGCCGTGACGGCTGCCACGGTGGAGTGAAGCCGGCGGGCACTTACCCGACGTGAACACCGGCCGGTTTATAGTCCGCGCAGGCGCGGTGGTCCGCGTGTTGCCTGGTGCTGCTGGTTTGTCTTCCCGTCTTCGTTTCTCCCTGTTGCGGCCGCTGCTCGGCCTGCTGGTATGCACGTGGCTGCTGGCCGCGCCCGGGGCCTGGGCCCAGAACGGCGACGAGGGGGCCGCGGACCCCGTGGCCCAGCTCAACCAGGCCGACCAGGACCTGAAGACCATCCGGCGTTCGCTGGACGATGCGGAAACCCGGGATACGCTGAAGACGCTCTCCGACCGCGCCATCGCCGTGCAGCGCAGCGCCGAGGACGCCCAGGCGGCGCTCCAGCCGCGACTGGAGCTGTTGCAGAACCGGATCACCCAGCTCGGTGCGGTGGCTGACGGCGCGGTGGAAGCGCGCGAACTGGCCCAGCAGCGCAAGGCCCTGAACAAGGAAAAGGCGGACATCGACTCGGCCATCGCCCGCGCCAAGCTGCTCGCGGTGGACGCCAAGCAGCTCAGCGCGGACATCGAGAAGATGCGCGCCACCCAGCTCAGCGAGGACCTGGCACGCAAGGTCAACTCACCCCTGTCGCCGTCGTTGTGGCGGCAGTTCGCTACCCACGTGCCGGCCGACCTGGGACGACTGGACGGGCTGTACCGACAGGGCATGGAGGAGGCCCGTCAGGCGGTCGCGAAGCACGGCTGGGCCAGCCCGGTGGTGGGCGTGGTGCTGGCCCTGCTGATGTTCTTCCCGGTGCGGATGGGGCTGCGCGTGCTCGGCCGCCGCTTCGCCGCCTCCGAACGTGCGCCTGACGGCCGCCTGCGCCGGTCCGGCCTGGCGGTGTGGCTGCTGGCGGTGGGAACCCTGCTGCCCGGCTTCGCCGCCGTGGTGCTGATCGGCTCGCTGGACGCCATCGGGGCCATCGCACCACGGTTGGAGCCGGTCGCATTCAACTTCCAGGTGGCCACTTTCTTTGCAGCGTTCATGGCCGCGCTGAGCGCGGCGCTGCTGATGCCCAAGCGGCCGTCGTGGCGGCTGATGACGATCGACGACGACATGGCCTGGCGGCTGCGCAAGTACGCCTGGTGTGCGGCGGGGCTCACCTGGGTCAGCATCCTGCTGGTGGCGGTGAACAAGCAGGTGCGCACCAGCCAGGTCACTACCGTGGCGGTGGACGGCCTGATCGCGCTCACCTACATGGCTCTGATCATCGCCATCCTGGTGTCGCTGGCCCGCATGCACCGCCGCCAGGCGGAAGAGGCACAGGCCAAGCTGGAGGCGCAGACCGAGGCTCCGGCCAAGCCGAAAACCAATGCCCGCCGCAGCGGCTGGATCGTGCTGGCCCGCGTGGTCGGCAACGTAGTGGTCTCCGCTGCGGTGATCGCCACCCTGCTGGGCTATCTGAATTTCGCGCTGTTCGTGGGCCAGCAGCTGATCTGGCTGGCCACCGTGGTGCTCGCCACTTCGCTGCTGCTGAAGTTCGCCGACGACCTGGCGATCTGGCTGCTGTCGCCCGCCGGACGTATCGGCCAGACCGTGGTGTTGACCACCGGCATGAGTGCGGCACGGCTGGAGCAGGGCGGCGTGCTGCTGTCGGCGGTGCTGCGCATCGGCGTGATCGTGCTGGCGGTACTGGCGCTCACCGCGTCGGTGGGCAATACCAATGCCTTGCTTGGCGGGCTGGATGTGCTCACCAAGGGCATCACCTTCGGCAACACCACGCTCAAGCCCAGCAGCATCGTCTATGCGGTGCTGGCGTTCCTGCTGGTGTGGGCGGTGATGCAGGCGTTCCAGCGCTGGCTCACCGACACCTACCTGCCCAAGACCGAACTCGACGCCGGCGCGCGCAACTCGATCAGCACCGTCACCCGCTACCTCGGCATCATTGCCGCCGTGCTGTGGGGTCTCACGGCGCTGGGCATCGGCTTCGAGAGGCTGGCGCTGGTGGTCAGTGCGCTGTCGGTGGGTATCGGCTTCGGCCTGCAGGCGATCACCCAGAACTTCGTGTCCGGCCTGATCCTGCTTGCGGAGCGGCCGGTGAAGATCGGCGACTGGGTGAAACTGGGCGACCAGGAAGGCGACATCCGGCGTATCAGCGTGCGCTCCACCGAGATCCAGGTCGGCGACAAGTCCACGCTCATCGTGCCCAATTCGGAACTGATCACCAAGACCATCCGCAACATGACGATGGGCAATGCGCAGGGGCGCATCCAGATCCAGTTCACCGTGCCGCTGAACACCGACGTGGCCTCGGTGCGGCAGATCCTGCTGGACGCGTACGCCGATCACGTGGGTGTGCTGGCCGAGCCGGCTCCTTCGGTGTTCATCGACTCGATCGCCAACGGACAGATCGCGATCAACAGTTTCGCATACACGTCCGGACCCCGCGCGGTGTACGGCGTGCGCAGTGACCTGTACTTCACCCTGCTGCAGAAGCTCTCGGCTGCGGGCATCGCGCTGTCCTCTCCGACCGACATCCATCTGGTGCGCAGCCCGCCCGCCCCCGCAGGAGAGTGACCCGGAGGTGGGTTAGCGGGTCAGGTCCAGGGCCGGCGGAAGATGGGGGTCGACACGTTCGTCGGTCTGTTCCTGCGAGGTCCGGGTGCCCTGCTTGAGAGGTTTGAGCGCTTTTCCGGGTGATGGCCGCGGCGGACGCAGTCCCTCACCCACCTTCAGC
>JAEWLO010000190.1 GCA_023457475.1 Pseudomonadota bacterium
GGCTTCGACCCACCACCACCGTGCGATGCAGCCACGCAGGGCGTGGCTCTACGTCGAGGAAATCAGAAGGTCCTGGGTGATGTCCTCCACACGCCGTGCTCCGGACAACGTCATCGCCACCCGCATCTCCTTCTCCACGAGGTCCAGCAGGTGGGCCACCCCACCCTCCCCGTCCACTGCCAGCGCATAGACGAACGCGCGGCCCAGCAACGCCGTGTCAGCGCCCAGCGCCAACAGGCGCACCACGTCCAGCCCGCTGCGCACACCGGAATCGGCCAGGATCTTCAGATCGCCCTTCACCGCATCGGCGATCGCCGGCAGCGCACGCGCGGTAGACAGCACGCCATCCAGCTGACGGCCGCCATGGTTGGAGACCACGATGCCGTCCGCACCAAAACGCACCGCATCGCGTGCATCATCCGGATCGAGGATGCCCTTGATCACCATCGGGCCGGTCCAGAATTCCCGGATCCATTCGAGATCCTTCCAGGAAATGGACGGATCGAAGTTGGCACCCAGCCAGCCGATGTAGTCGGCCAGCCCGGTCGGCGCGCCCCGATAGGCCGAGACATTGCCCAGGTCGTGGGGCCGCCCGCGCAGGCCCACGTCCCACGCCCAACGGGGATGGGTGAACGCCTGCAGCATCCGCCGCAGCGGCCCGTTCGGCCCGCTCATGCCGGAATGCGCGTCACGGTAGCGCGCGCCCGGCACCGGCATGTCCACGGTGAACACCAGTGTGTTCACGCCGGCCGCCTTCGCCCGTTCCAGGGCGTTGCGCATGAAACCACGGTCCTTGAGCACGTAAAGCTGGAACCACATCGGCCGCGGAATGTTCGGGGCGACCTCCTCGATGGCGCAGACCGATACCGTAGACAGCGTGAATGGAATACCGCGGCTGGCCGCGGCACGCGCCGCCTGCACTTCCCCCCGGCGCGCGAACATGCCGGTCAGGCCCACCGGGGCCAATGCCACCGGCATCGCCAGGCGCTCGCCAAACAGTTCGGTTTCCAGGCTCAGCGCCGACATGTCGCGCAACACCCGCTGACGGAGGGCGACATCGGCCAGGTCATCCACATTGCGACCCAGCGTGCGCTCGGCATAGGCCCCGCCATCCACGTAATGGAACAGGAAGGGTGGCAACCGGCGTTGCGCGGCAGCGCGGTAATCGGTGGAAGCGGAGATGATCATGGGCAGGCAGCCGCCGCAGGTGCGTCAGCGCCTACTGTTGCATACCGGCCCCATTCCCGGCGCGGGCTACGACCAAAGGCCTACGCCCGCGCTCAGCAGCCGCAGTCGCTGCTTGGCCCCTTCAGCTCGACGCCGTTGCCATCCGGGTCGCGTACATACAGGGAGCGTCCGTCGCCTTCGGCCCCGAAATTGCTGCTGGCCGGGCCGTCCACGCCCACGCCGTGCATCTGCAGATGCCCGCGCAGCCGGGCTTCATCGAACGGGTCCACCCGCAGGCACAGGTGCGCCATGTTGCGGCCCTGCTCGCCTGCCGCCGCACCGCCTTCCAGGCCCAGCTTGCCGTGGATGTCGACCAGGTCGATCACCGAGGTCCCGGCCTGCAGGTGGATCATGCCCAGCGTCGGGCGCTCGCGTGCCACGGTGCAGCCGAGCACGTCACGATAGAACTCCAGCGCGCGCGGAAGATCGCTGACCCGCAGCACCACGTGGTCGATGCACTTCACCTGGAACGGCCTTTCGGCCGGCTTGGGCGCGCTCATAGTTTCTCCAGCTTGTCCGAAACCCGACGGAACACCGCCAGCACCACCACGCACAACACGCTGACGCCGATGGCGATCACGTACTCGCCAATACCTACCGCAATGCCGATCGCCGCTGCCATGACCAGCGAGCTGGCGGTGGTCAGCCCGCTCACGTGGTCCTCGCGACTGCCCCGCAGGATGGTGCCGGCCGCCACGAAGCCCACGCAGGCCACCACCGCTTCGATCAGGCGCACCGGATCGACCTGCAGCAGGTCGCGGTAGCGCTCCTGCTGGAAATGCTCGGCGATGCTGTCACCCAGTCCGACAATGAGCGCGGCGGCCCCGGCAATGAGCATGTGCGTACGCAGGCCGGCGGCGTGCTTGCCCAGTTCACGCTCGATACCCAGCACGCCGCCGAACAGCATGGCCGTGGCGACCCGCAGCAGCAGCGAAAGATCCTGTTCCAGGCCCATCCACGTCTCCTCTCTGTCACGCGCAGCCTTGCTCGGAAGCTGTAGCTGCGCCGTGAAAGATCGTGAGGGCGATGTAGAGCCGGGCGCTGCCTGGCTCGTTCAACGTGCCAGGTAACCCCCGTCAATGGCGTAATACGTGCCGGTGGCGAACGACGCATCGGCGCTGGCCAGCCACGCCACCAGCGCCGCCACTTCCTGCGGACGGCCGAGACGGTTCAGCGCATGCCTGCCTTCCAGCGCCTTGCGCACCGTTGGGTCCATCTTGTCCAGCAGCGGCGTGGCGATGAAGCCCGGGCCGACCGCATTGACCCGGATGTTGTCGCCGGCATGCTCCCACGCAGCGGTCTGGGTCAGGCCGACCACCCCATGCTTGGCGGCCACGTACGCCGCAGAATTGTCGAAGCTTACCTGGCCCAGAATCGAGGCCATGTTGATGATGCTGCCGCCACGGCCAGCACCGCGCATGGCCTGGATCTGTGCCCGCTGGCACAGAAACACGCTGTTGAGGTTGACGTCGATCACGCGCTTCCAGCCATCGACCGGGTAATCGCCGCTGGCGGCAGAGGGCCCGCCGATGCCCGCGTTGTTCACCGCGATATCCAGCCCGCCCAGTTCCTGCACGGTGCGCTTCACCGCCGCCTCCACCGCATCGGCGTCGGTGACATCCAGCGCGATGCCCAGCGTTTTCACACCGCGGCCGGCGATAGCCTCGGCGGTTTTCTGCACGGCGTCCTCCTTCAGATCCCAGAGGGCGACAGCGGCGCCGGAATCAGCAAGCAGTTCGGCCACGGCCAGGCCGATGCCCGATACACCGCCGGTGACGATGGCGACCTTGTCCTTGAGTTGATAGTCGATCATGAGGTTGTCTCCAGTGAACATGGGGGAAAGCGGTTCTACGCTACGCCTGCCGGCGTGACAGCTCCCGTAAAACCGGCCGCAACAAACCTTCCCATCGCTGCAACGCAGCCGTCCGTATGCTGGGGGTCGAACACGCTTTCCCTTCCCCACGAGGCACGCCCATGACCGCACCTGCTGATGGCCTGTTGTTCACCCCTACCCGCCTGGGTTCCATCGACCTGCGCAACCGCATCGCGATGGCACCGCTCACCCGCAACCGTGCCATCGAGGGCCGCGTGCCCACTCCGCTGTCCGTGCAGTACTACCAGCAGCGTGCCAGTGCCGGGCTGATCATCGCCGAGGCCACCCAGATCAGTCCGCTCGGCCAAGGCTACCTCGACACGCCCGGCATCTACAGCCAGGCCCAGATCGATGCGTGGCGCAAGGTGACCGATGCCGTGCATGCCGAAGGCGGCCGCATCATCCTGCAGCTGTGGCACGTGGGCCGCATCTCGCACACCAGCCTGCTGCCGGAGGGCGAAGTCCCCGTCGCGCCCAGCGCGGTGCGCGCGGACGCCAAGACGTTCACCGCCAACGGCTTCGAGGACGTCTCCGCTCCGCGTGCGCTGGCCCTGGAGGAGATCCCGGCGCTGGTCCAGGATTACCGCCAGGCTGCGCGCAACGCCATCACCGCCGGCTTCGACGGTGTGGAGGTGCATGCCGCCAATGGGTATCTGATCGACCAGTTCCTGCGCGATGGCAGCAACCTGCGCACTGATGAGTACGGCGGCAGCATCGAGAACCGGACCCGCCTGCTGGACGAAGTGGTGCGTGCAGTGGCCGCGGAAATTGGAGCCGAGCGCACCGGTGTGCGCCTGTCGCCGACCACGCCAGCCGGCGACGCGCACGATTCAGCGCCCCAGCCCCTGTTCGAACGCGCGGTGGAACGCCTGGACGCGATCGGGCACCTGGCCTTCGTGCATGTGATCGAAGGAGCCACCGGCGGCCCTCGTGACAACATCCCGTTCGACTATGCCGCGCTGCGTGCGAAATTCCGCGGCCCGTGGATCGCCAACAACGGCTATGACAAGGACAGCGCCGAAGCCGCAGTGGAACGTGGGTATGCGGATGTGATCGCGTTTGGCCGGCCGTTCATCGCCAATCCGGACCTGGTGGAACGCCTGCGTTTCGGCGTGCCGCTGTCGGAGTTCAACCCCGACACGCTGTACGGTGGCGGGGCTGAGGGGTATACGGATTACCCGAGCGTATCCGGGTCCAACGTGGCCGAATGATCCCGGACGGTGCCGGATCGCGTGGGACACGCCAGGCGTGTCCTCGCGGTGCCGGCGCACCCGGTAGCG
>JAEWLO010000191.1 GCA_023457475.1 Pseudomonadota bacterium
TGATGAAGATGATCAGCAGCACCAGCATCACGTCCACGAGGGGCGTAACGTTGATGTCGGCCATGGGGCCGCCGCTGTTACCACTACTGAAAGCCATAACGGGCTCCGTCTAGATCGTGTTGACTACGTTCTCGCTGGGTACAGCGCGTCGCAATTAGCGGACGCGCGAACCGGTGGCGAAGAAGTCGTGCAGGTCGTGAGCGAACGTATCGAACTTGCTGATCGTGGCGCTGTTGATCTTGCTGAAGAAGTTGAAGGCGAACACGGCCGGGATTGCGACGAACAGACCGATCGCGGTCATGATCAGTGCTTCACCCACCGGGCCGGCAACGGCGTCGATCGAGGCGGAACCGGTGGCACCGATCTTGATCAGCGCGCCGTAGATGCCCCACACGGTACCGAGCAGACCCACGAACGGAGCGGTCGCGCCGACGGTGGCCAGCAGGGTCATGCCCGACTGCAGGTTGTTGCTTTCGCGGGTGACGGCCTGACGCAGGGCGCGGTCGACGAACTCCGAACGGCTCAGGTTCTCACCCAGGCCACCGGTGGCACCGCCTTCGGCGCGCTGGTGGTGGGCAGCAGCCTGCGCAGCGTCCAGGGCGATCTTCGAGAACGGCTCCGAAGCCGGCTGTTCTTCCATCGCACGGATGGCGTCCTGCGCGTTCGGCGTATCCCAGAAGGTGTTGACGACGCGGTCAGCAGCGCTCTTCAGGCGGGTGGCGCGGAAGATGTTGATGACGGTCCAGTACCAGGACATGGCCGACATGATCACCAGGGTCAGAAGCACGACCCAGGAAACGGCGAAGTCGCCCGGCTTGGTGGTCATTTCGTGGATCAGATGCTCGAAGCCCATCTGCGAGAGGGCATTCGACGGGTTGCCCCCGGCAGCAGCGGCGATGAAGAGTTCCTGCAGCATGACGCTTACCTTTGTTGTGTGTGGTGATGAATGTTGTAGCGATTTACAAGTGACAGGTGGGTGGCCGGCGGGCCACCCGGTCTGTCAATTCAGCGCAAAGTTGACCGGGACGCGGACGCGGCCTGCCGTTTTCTTGCCGCCCGATTCCGCTGCACGGAAGCTCCACTTGCGGGCGGCTTCCATCGCGGCGCGGTCGAGGTCACGGTTACGGCTGGACTTTTCGACCGTGACATTGGTGACGTTGCCATTGGCATCGACATCAATGATCAGGATGACTTCACCCTGGATACCTGCGCGGAACGCGGCCGGCGGATAACGCGGGGGATTCATGTTCTTCGACGAGATGTCGACGCTGGCCTCGATCGAGCTCGGCGGCTGCGGCGGGCTCGGCGGCGTCGGCGGCGTGACGTTGTCGTTCGGACGCGGTTCCGGCACGTCCACGACCGGTGCCTGCGGCGGCGGCGGAACGGGCGACGGCTTCGGCGGCGACAGATTCTTCACCGGCGGCGGCGGCGTTTCCTGCGGCGGCGGCGGCGGCGGCGGCGGGGGCGGCGGCGGCGGTGCGTCCACCAGGGTCACCATCACGTTGCGCTCCTTCTCTGCGGCGGCCTTGGGGGCGACAGCAGGAATGAGCAGCATCATGAAAGCGGCGAGATGCAGTGCGATTACAAAAGCGATACCGACGATGCGCGGCCAGCTGAGGCCGGTGTCATCGCTTTGTGCGTACCTGTGAACGACTAGTTGTTCCGTCATGCGCCAAGAGCTCATTAGTGGGGCCGGATTACCTGGGGACAGATAACCCATGATCAGCGGTGCATGACACCGCAGGAACCTCCAAGCTTATACCAATCCTGAGCGCCTGCGCATTAACGCGACAGGCGTTCAGGCGTTATTCCTACTTACTTCAGGTTGATGATTTTCTTGGCATCGGCCTGGTTCTTCACACCCTTCGCCAGCGCCTGCTGGGCGGCCGCCTTGGCCTCCGGGATGCGACCTTCGGCATGCAAAACGCGTGCCAGATTCAAGTAGGTTTCACCGTCCTTGGAAAGCGGGGCGGCCTTCTGCCACGCTTCGATTGCCTTGTTCGTCTGTTGCGGCTCGGAGTAGTAATACGCCTGCGCCAGCGCCAGATACGCCTGGTAATCCTCCGGCTTGAGAATGCCCTTGGCCTGGCCGTCGGTGATGACCTTGATGACGTCCTGTTCCTTGCCTTCGGTATTGGCGTAGATCGAGTACAGCTGCTTGTACTCGCGCTCTTCGGTGAGCTTGCCGGCCGCGTACAGCTGGGTCATGACCGCAGCGGCCTTGTCCATCTGGTCCGCCTGCATGTACATGCTGGCCAGGTTCATCTGGGCCTTCTTGTCGTCCGGGTTGCGCTTGGCGATGGCTTCGGCCTGGGCGACCGCTTCACCGGTCTGGCCAGCCTCGGACATGGCTGCCATCAGCAGCTGGTTCCAGTTGTCCTTCGGCTCGGCGGCACCGGCGATGGCCTGCTTCAGCACCGGAACCGCTTCGTTGTAGCGCTCCATCTGGTACAGCGCCTGGCCCTTGATGATCAGTTCTTCCGGCTTGGTCGACTTGGTCTCGGCGAAGTACTTGTCCAGCGTCGCCAGGCCCTCGGCGGTCTGGTCGTCCTGGATCTGCAGCTGGGCCAGCATCAGCATCGACTGGTAGTGACCGTTGTTGTCCAGGCCACCCAGCGTCAGGACCTGCTGCAGATACTTCTTGGCCGCGGCGTTGTCGTCGAGGTTGTACGCGGCCTGCGAGGCGAGCTGCGAAGCCAACGACTTGTCGTAGGTGTTGGCGGCCGGGTTGGCGATGATCTCGTCAGCCAGGGTGCGCGTTTCCGGATACTTCGCGTCGTTGTAGCTGTCGATCAGTTTCTGCAGCTGCTTGTTGAGCTTCGGCGATGCCTTTTCCTTCGGCTCCTCGCGGGTGGCTTCGGGGAACATGACTTCGGCCTTGGCCGACGCCTTGCTGCCACGGCGATCGCTGTTGCGCTCGGAGCTGCGCGACTGGGCGACGGCGTCGGTGACCACGGCACCGCCCAGGGCAGTCGCGATGAGGACGGTAAGCACGGCTTGCTTGTGGTTGCTGAAGATCATCGTTCACCTCGGTCAAACCGCCGCAGCGGCATCAAAACGGACTGTCAGAAAAATCTGAGCCGCCAAACGTATCAGAAACTGGTGGCGTGAGAAATCTTTTGCGATGCTGCAGCACAGCATCCTTTGGTCGTACTACCCGCAGCGCGGCTTCCTCCCCGCTGCCTGGGCCTGTTGGAATACCCCGTTCAGGGCGGGGGTATCCCGCTGAAGCTCGCGGATCCGGTTGGCCGGGTCGGGGTGGGTGGACAGCCACTGCGGCGAGCGATTGCCTCCCGCGGCCATCATGTTCTGCCAGAGATTGACCGCCTGGGCCGGGTCGAACCCTGCCTCGGCCATCAGGCGCTGACCGACCACGTCGGCTTCGCTTTCCTGGGTGCGCGACCCCGGCAGCAGGAACGCGGCCTGGGCACCGGCTCCACCGAGCTGGTTGACCGTACTGGCGGCACCGTCGCCGTAGGCGGCACCGGCGAGAGCACCCAGCACGGCGATGCCGGTCTGCGCGCCCATCTGGCGGGTCAGCCGTTCCTCGTGATGGCGCGAGATGACATGGCCGATCTCATGCCCGATCACGGCGGCAAGCTGATCCTGGTTCTTGGCGACGGTGAAGATGCCGGTGTTGACGCCGACCTTGCCACCGGGCAGTGCGAACGCGTTGGGTTCGGCGTCGACAAACACAGCGGTTTCCCAGCGCACGCCGCGATACTGCGACGGCAACTGGGCGACGAGTGCATTCACCACGCACTGCACATAGGCATTCTGGCGGCCATCCGTGCTGATTTTTTCCTTCTGCTTCGTCTCGGTGAACGCCTTGGCACCGAGGGCATCCAGATCTGCCTGCGACACGCCACCGACCATCTGACGGCGCCCGGTCGGCGAGGTGGTGGTGGCACACGCACTGACCAGCAGCGCGATGGCAAGGCCAAGCAGAAGTGGTTTCATTGTGGATACCCCCTTGTTCATGTACGCAGTGTTGCCTTGCCGGCCGTAAATTTTTGTCAAACCCGGGCCCGTCAATGCAGGCCCAGGAACACCAGTGCCGCCAGCGCGATGCCGTTGTTCAGCGCATGTGCGGCGATCGGAGCCCAGAGCGTACCGGTTCGCTTGTACAGCCAGGCGAAGGCCGCCCCCATGCCGCCATAGACGAGCCACAACTGGGCGATCTCGAGTGGGCCGTTGGCACTGGTGCCGGGAATCTCGTGGATGAGGGCGAAGGCTGCGCTGCTCAGTACCAGCCCCAGCCACGGCCGCCCCGCTTTCCACAGGCGGCCGAACAGCACGCGGCGGAACAACAGCTCCTCGTAGGCGGGGGCGAGCACGATGGCGAACAGGGCCAGGAACCACGGGAAACCAGCCATCGCCTCTTCCATCAGGGCCAGGTTGCTGGGGACCGGCTCGATGCCGGCCTGCTTGGCCAGGAACGCGATGAGGTTGCTGCCGATGATGACGCCCAGCGCGACCAGGGCAGTCCAGCCCCAGGTGGAGCCGCGACGTGCGGCCTGCCAGGATGCCCTGCGTTCGGCCGCATCGGCCCGCCGGCGGAGAAAGTACAGCACCAGCGCCGCACCACCGGTGGCGAACAATGCCATGAGTATCTGCACCAGCGCGCCGGGCTGACCGACGTTCTGCATGACCGCGGCCGCGTCGTCCGGCCCGGTTTCACGCATCACCTCCAACGCCCGGTACATGCCCCACAGCACACCGCTGATCATGCTCAGGCCGAGCAGGGTGCCGACCGCGATTCCCAGATCGATCAGGAAACCGGCTACGGGCGAGCCCGGCTTGCGCGGCGGCTTTCCACGGTGATGCGGTCGGCGACGTTGAAGCCGTAATAGATGCCCACGCCGAACTGGCCGATCAGCTGGGCCTGCTCGGTGGCGCTGGCCTTCTGGTCGCCGGTCAGGCGGCTCATGAAGTCCTTGGT
>JAEWLO010000192.1 GCA_023457475.1 Pseudomonadota bacterium
TTCCAGCACCGCGAAGCCACGCAGGGCGTGGCTGTACGTCGAACGATTCCAACACCGCGAAGCCACGCTGGGCGTGGCTCTACGTGGGGTGTTCCAGGTGTTCCGGTGCCGAACGTGCGTTTAGTCATCCCGCGCCAGCAGGCTGCCCGCATACAGCGCGGCCAGCAGCAGCGTCAGTCCACCCCAGAACGTGGAATAGAACGCCAGGTGCGTGTTCAACGGAAACACCGTCACCGCCAACGCAAGGGCCGCCGGGCGCGCGCGTTCGCGCGCCGCTTCGGGCGCGAAGCGCCAGGCGCGCCACGCCTGGGCGGCGGCGGCCAGCCACAGCAGCAGGCCCAGCACCCCGGTTTCTGCCAGGATTTCCAGCACGATCTGATGCGCATGCAGCGCCGGGCCGTCGCCCCAGACATCCTGCTGCGCCGGATCCGGATGGCAGGCAGGATACGCATCGCGGAACCCGCGCGCGCCGACGCCGTTGATCGGATGCTCGCGGATCATGCAGCCCGCCGCGCCCCAGATCTGCGCGCGGCCGGACAGCGCCTGGTTCACCCCGTCTTGCTCGCCATCCCACGCCATCGCGGTACGTGTCATACGCTCACGCACCTGCGGAGAACCGATGCCCAGCGCCAGGATGGCGGCAACGCCCAGTGCCGCCCCCACCACCACACCGCGCGTACCCAGCATCCGCCAGCCGGAAAACGCCAACACGAGCGCATACGTGATCCACGACGCCCGCGAGCCGGCAAGTACCAGCACCACGCCCACCGCCGCGGCGGTGATCACCCAGCCCGCCATTCCGAGCCGCCGTCCGGCGGCCAACAGCAGGAACGGCGACAGGCTGGCCAGCACTTGGCCGAACTTGAGATTGCAGGGCCCCAGCACGCCGCTGAGGCGGTCGGCCACGGCCATTTCCTCGGGCGAACACAGCCCATGGCCGCTCAGGGCCCACTTGACCTGGTCCAGCGACCAGAACAACGGGCTGGTACCCACCACGGCCTGCGCCAACGCGTCCAGGGTCCACGCGCCGGCGATGACCGCAATGCCGCCCAGCGTCAGCGCGCGCCGCTGTGGCGTGGCCACGGCAATCGCCACCAGCCACATGAAAGGCAGGTAGCGCAGCCCGGCAGCCGTCTTGCGCCAGGCCTCGGACGGATCGATCGCATCGAACGCGGAGAACGCCTGCGGCAGCCAGTACCCGAGAAACAGAATGCTGGTCAGCGCCCAGGCCGGACTGCTCAACAACCGCTGCTTGCCCTGCAGTCGCAGCTGCACCATGCGGGTGGCGGCGTACAGCGCGCCCAGCACCAGCACGGTTTCGGCAATACCGGGCAGCGGCCACAGCGCGACAAAGGCAATCACCCACCAGGGGGCCCAGCGTCCGGCGCGCGCACCCGGCGACCCGGGTACGGGGCGCGTTTCAGCCAGCGAGGGTGGTGTAGAGCTGGAGCGTGTCACGTTGCATCGCCTGCAGGGTGAACGGAATACGCGTGGGCAGTGCCGGCGGCTGCGCCAGCAGCTGGCGCGCGCGCGCCAACAACGCCGGTGCGTTCCCCAAGGGTACCGCGCCGGAGGGCTGCAGCTGCGCCAGCAGCTCACCGACGCCGCCGTGGTTCCATCCCAGCACGGTGCGGCCCACGGAAATGGCCTCTACCACGGTCCGGCCGAACGCTTCGGGCTTGTCGGAAAGCTGCAGCACCATGTCGCTCGCGGCATACGCCTCCGCGATGCGCGAGGTGGGCGCTGTCATCAGCACCGCTTCGGCTATTCCCAGCGTGCGCGCCTGCGCCTGAAGCTCGGCTACATAGCGTTCCCGACCCGGCTCGGCGGTGCCGGGCATCCACAGACGCGCCGGAACGCCGGATGCATGCAGGCCGGTAAGCAGGGTCAATGCATGGGCGTGCCCTTTCAGGCGGGTGCCACGTCCCGGCAGCAGCAGCAACGGTGCTTCGCCGGCCAGCGCGGGGTGCTGCGCGGCAACCGCCAGACGTGCACGGCGATCCTGGCGGCCCACGCGCGGGAACTGCGCGACGTCCACGCCCCGGGGGATCACCTGCAGCCGATCGAGCGATACGCCCGGATAATGCTGCTGCACGAAGTCGCGCACTGTGCGGGACACGCAGATGACCCGCTCACCACTGGTCATCACCGCGCTGTAGCGGCCGGGCGAATTGAGCCCATGCACGGTGGTGACCCAGCGCGGACGGCGTTCAACCGGGAGCGCGCGCACCGCATACAGCCCCAGCCAGGCCGGCAGGCGCGACCGCGCATGCACGATATCGGCCCCGGTCTGCGCGAACAGATCGCGCAGCGCGCGCACATGGCGCAGCGTCCACAACGACTTGCGGCCAATGTCCAGGGTGAGATGTTCGGCCCCGCTGGCCAGCAGCGGTTCCACCAGGCGGCCACCCGCGGACACCACGATGGCGCGGTGCCCGGCCGCGACCAGCGCGGCGGCGATTTCCAGCGTGGAGCGCTCCACTCCGCCGGAGTGCAGCGCCGGCAGCAACTGCACCACGGTCAGCCGGCGCACGATCGGAGCAGTCCGCTCAGTCGGCCAGCACGAACACCGAACCGCAGTACGGGCACTGCGCCTCGCCGTTGGGCTCGTCTTCGATCGGCAGGTACACGCGCGGATGCGAGTTCCACAGCGCCATCTCCGGCGTCGGGCAGCTCAGCGGCAGGTCCGCGCGGTGCACGGTGTAGCGCTTCTCGGCATTGGCGGGCGCGGTGGCGGTATGGCTCATGGCGGGGACACGGAATGGGAATGCGAGGGAGCCGATTCTAGCACCCGGGGCCGTCACCCCGGCGCATGCGCGGCCGCCCCGAGGGCAACCTCACCCCGGACTATTTGCGTTTTCCCCGGGTTTAGATCGAACTAATTTCACTTGCGGCGGCGCGCGGGCTGTTGCAGGATCGACCTCGTTCCGATCACAACCCGATCGCACGGCCCGCCCCCACCGGACCGGCACCCGCCCACCGACGGCCACCCGGCCGCCGGCGCGGTGCCGTCCGCCTGGGTCGCCGATGCGGGCGTTGCCGCCAGTTTCTCCGGGAGATCCGTGCATGACCCTGCCCCGCCGTACCGCTGTCCGCCCTGCCCTGCTGCCACTGGCCCTTGCCCTGGCCTGCGCCGGCACCCAGCCCGCCTTCGCCCAGGACCTGCGCACCTCGTTCGAATCCGGCGAGCCCGCTCCGCTGGCCAGCCAGAACGGCGTCCAGCTGAAGATCGGCAAGGGTCCGGCCGCGCCCTACGCGGCCAAGGCCGGCATGGGCTACAGCGGGCTGCGGGCGCTGCACTACGCCAGCCCTGCCGGCCCGGCCCGTACGAAGCTGTTCGCCACCGATGTGACCATCGCCGCCGATACCACGCTGTCGTGGCTGGTGCTGCCGGAAACCGTCAACGGCGACACCGTGGCCTCCACCTACGTCTCGCTGGACCTGGTGCTGGACGATGGCAGCCGCGTTTCCGCCAGCGACGCGCGTGACCACCATGGCGTGGCGCTGGGCGCACAGGCCCAGGGCGACTCCAAGACCCTCTACCCGCAGCAGTGGGCGCGCAAGGCCGTACGCCTGGGTGAGGTGCCCGCCCTGCTCGGCCGGCGCGTGGTCGCGGTGGAACTGGAGGTGGCCGGCCAGGCCCCCACTTCGGGCTGGATCGACGACGTGCAGCTGGGCGCACAGGCCGTGACCGCCGCGCAGCGCCCCTCCGACCATGTGCTCACCACGCGCGGCACCCAGTCGAACGGCACGTTCTCGCGCGGCAACAACTTCCCCGCCACGGCGGTGCCGCACGGCTTCAACTTCTGGACCCCGGTGACCGATGCCGGCTCGCTGAGCTGGCTTTACCGCTGGAACGAACAGAACGACGCGGCAAACCGGCCCCGCCTGCAGGCATTGGCGCTCAGCCACGAGCCCAGCCCGTGGATGGGTGACCGCCAGACCTTCCAGGTGATGCCCTCGGCCAGCC
>JAEWLO010000193.1 GCA_023457475.1 Pseudomonadota bacterium
GATTGCCGGTAGCCCCGGCCGTTGGCCGGACCAGGCGGTGGCGGATACTGCAACACACCCGCCCAATCGTGAAACCCAACCCGCCTGCCGTTCGCACGACAATACGGCATGACTGAAAAAATCCCCCTCCTGCTCCTTCCCGGCCTGCTCAACGACGCCGAGCTCTGGCGCGAACAGATCGCCGCACTGTCCGACATCGCGGACTGTCACGTGGGCGACCAGACTCAAGGCGACACGATGCAGGCCGTGGTCGACCAGGTCCTGGCCGACGCACCGCCCCGTTTCGCGCTGGCCGGCTTCTCGCTTGGCGGCTTTGTCGCCCAGCAGATCCTGCGCACCGCGCCGGAGCGCGTACTTCGGCTGGCGCTGATCGATACCTCGATCCATGCCGATTCGCCCGAGCGCGCCGCCCAGCGCCGCAGCCAGCAGGCCAGCGTGCGGCTGCCCGGCGCATTCCACGGCTTCGGCGACAAACTGATGCGCAGCTACATCGATGCATCCCGCCTGGATGACTACGTACTGGTGCAGCGTGTGCGCGACATGACCGCGCGCCTCGGCGCGGCGGTGTTCCTGCGCCAGAGCGCGCTGGAACGCACCGACGGCCACGACGTGCTCAGCGCCTACCGGGACCCGTTGCTGATCGTCTGCGGTGCCAACGACCGCATCACCCCGCCGGCCATCAGCGAGGAGATGCATGCGTTGGTACCGCCGTCCACGCTGGTGATGATTCCCGACTGCGGCCACCTCGCCCCGATGGAACAGCCCGAAGCGGTGAACGCCGCGATGCGCGAGTGGCTGCTCACGGCGTGACGCACACGCCGTCGCGTGTCATCCCGACAGCGCAGACCTCAATCCCAGGCGGGCGCGATGCCCTCCGGATTCGCCAACCGATGACCACGGTCCAGCAGCGCGATCCGCGCCATGTCCTCGTCGTCCAGGGTCACCTCGGCCGCCTTGAGATTCGCGGCCAGGTTCTCGCGCTTCGTCGACGAGGGAATCACCGCGTACCCCTGCTGCAGCGCCCACGCCAATGCCACCTGCGCCGGCGTGGCCCCGTGCTTCCCGGCAATCGCCTGCATCACCGGCTCCTTCAATACCTCGCCATAGGCCAGGCTCATGTAAGCGGTAACGTGGATACCCTGCTCGCGCAGGTAAGCAATCAACGCCCGGTTCTGCAGATACGGATGTACCTCGATCTGATTCGTGGCGATCGCCTCCGCGCCGAGGATGGCCACTGCCTGCCGGGCAAGGTCGATGGTGAAGTTGGAAATGCCGATCTCGCGGGTCAGGCCTTCCGCCTTGGCCTGCGCGAGCGCGCCGAGATACTCGACCATCGGCACCTCGTCGTTCGGCGACGGCCAGTGGATGAGGGTCAGGTCCACGTGGTTGGTGCGCAGCTTGCGCAGGCTCTCGCGCAGGCTGTCCAGCAGCGCGTCGTGGCGGAAATGGCTGATCCAGATCTTGGTGGTGAGGTAGACGTCATCGCGCGCCACGCCGGAGTCGGCCAGCGCCTGGCCGACCTCCGCTTCGTTGCCGTAGATCTGCGCGGTGTCGATGGCACGGTAGCCGACGTCCAGCGCGTCGCGCACTGAATCGATGACCACCTGGTCCTTGAGGCGGAAGGTGCCCAGGCCGAACGACGGAATGCTCATGGAAACTCCTGTGGGGGATGAGGGCAGGGTACGCCCTGCCGTGCGAACAAAAAGTTGCGGAATGGAGGATCAGTGCGCGGGGGCGACCACGCCCACGGCGCGGTCGGCCACGCCGTCGCGGCGGTCCAGACGACCGCTGAGCACGGTGAGGCCCAGCGCGGCCAGCACCACCACCGCGCCCAGCCAGGGCGTATGCATCAGCCCCAGGTGGTCCACCACCAGCCCGCCCAGCGAGGCTCCCATCGCGATGCCCACATTGAAGGCGGCGATGTTCAGGCCGGAGGCCACGTCCGCCGCCTGCGGGGCAAACCGCTGGGCCTGTTTCACCACGTACACCTGCAGGCCCGGCACGTTGCCGAAGGCCACCGCGCCCAGTGCCAGCACGGTAAGCAGCACGCCCACGGAGGAGTAGGCGGTGAAGGTCAGCGCCAGCAGCACCAGCGCCAGCCCGCTGAAGATCAGAATCAGCGCCGGCACCGGCCCGCGGCGGTCGGCCAGGCGGCCACCCCACAGATTACCGATCGCCACCGACACGCCGTACACCAGCAGCACCACGCTCACCGCGTTGGCGGAAAAGCCGCTCACGTCCTGCAGGATCGACGCAAGGTAGGTGAAGGACAGGAAGGTACCGCCGTAGCCCAGCGCGGTGATCGCATACACCAGCAGCAGGCGCGGCTGCGCCAGCACCGCCAGCTGCTGGCCGAAGGTGGCCGGTTCGCTGCGCTGCAGGTTGCGCGGCACGAACAACAGGCTGCCCAGCAACGCCACCACGCCCAGTGCGGCGACCGCCAGGAAGGTGGCGCGCCAGCCCAGATGCTGGCCGATGAAGGTGCCCAGCGGTACGCCCGTCACCAGTGCCACGGTCAGGCCGGTGAACATGATGGCGATCGCGCTGGCCGCCTTCTCCTTCGGCACCACCGAGGTGGCGATGATCGAGCCGATCGAGAAGAACACCCCGTGCGCCAGCCCGGTCAGCACGCGCGCCATGATCAGCGACCCGTAGGTGGGGGCCATCCAGGCGATCAGATTGCCCACGGTGAACAGCAGCATCAGCGCCACCAGCAGGGTCTTGCGGGGCACCCGGCCGGTGAGGGCGGTGAGCACCGGTGCGCCCACGGCCACGCCCAGCGCATAGAGCGAGACCAGCAGCCCCGCCGAGGGCAGGCTGACGCCGAGGTCGGCGGCGATGGTGGGAATCAGACCGACGATGACGAATTCGGTAGTGCCGATGGCGTACGCACCCAGCGTCAGCGCCAACAAGGCCAAGGGAATGCCACGAGACATGGGAGGAACCCGCAGGGAAGAGAGGCTGCGCAGTCTGCGCGTCCGACTCGTGCGGAAAAAGACGACAGTAAGCCATTCACTATTGATTTCTGAGCAATAATCAACGCCACGCCGGAGCCCCACCATGAAAACCACCCTGGACGAAATGCAGGCCTTCATCGCCGTGGTCGACAGCGGCTCGATCACCGCCGCCGCCGAACAGCTCGGCCAGACCCCCTCGGGCGTCAGCCGCGCGCTGGGGCGGCTGGAAGAAAAGCTGGGCACCACCCTGCTGACCCGCACCACCCGTCGCGTGCACCGCACCGAGGAGGGCGAGGCCTTCCTTGAACAGGCCCGCGCCATCATCGCCTCGGTCGAGGCGGCGGAAGAGCAGATCGCCGCGCGCCGCGAACGCCCGGCCGGGCGGCTGCGGGTGGATGCCGCCACGCCTTTCGTGCTGCATGTGATCGCGCCGCTGGTGGCGGGGTACCGGGCGCGGTATCCGGATGTGGCGCTGGAGATCAACAGCAGCGAGCGTTACATCGACCTGCTCGAAAGGCGCACCGACGTGGCGATCCGGATCGGACCGCTGGCCGATTCCACCCTGCATGCGCGCCCGCTGGGCCACAGCCGGTTGAAGGTGCTGGCCAGCCCGGCGTATCTGAAAGCGAACGGCACGCCGCGCACGGTGGACGACCTGCAGCAGCACGCGCTGCTGGGGTTCAATGAACCGGATTCCCTCAACCACTGGCCGCTGCCCGGCCGTACCGACGCGCTGCTGCACGTGCGTCCGGTGGTGGCCGTATCCAGCGGCGAAACCCTGCTGCGGCTGGCCCAGGAAGGGGCGGGGCTGGTATGCCTGAGCGATTTCATGACCCGGCGCGACAGGGATGCGGGCACGCTGGTGCAGGTGTTGCCCGCGCTCACGGTGGAGGTGCGCCAGCCGATCCACGCGGTGTACTACCGCAA
>JAEWLO010000194.1 GCA_023457475.1 Pseudomonadota bacterium
TTCCTTGACCGTGACCACCAGGATGTCGCCCTGGCGCTCCAGCTGCACGTCTTCGAAGAAGCCGGTCTTGTACAGGGCGCGGATCGACTCGCCGACCTTGCTGTCGGTCACGGTGTCGCCGCGGTTCACCGGCAGATAGGTGAACACGGTTCCGGAGGTGATGCGCTGCAGACCATCGACACGGATGTCGCTGACGGTGAAGGGCTCGGCTGCCTGGGCCAGGGCGGGCGCGCCGAAACCGGCGGCAAGTGCGAGGGCCAGCAGGCGGCGATTGGGGAGTCGCGTCATGTCACGTCCGGTTGGAGTCGAATGCAATGTTGCGGGATGCCGGCGCATATAGACGACGACAAAAGGAAAAAGTTCATCGCTGGACCAGTCCAAGGATGTCGTTGTAGAACGCCAACCCCATCAGACCCGCCAGCAACGCCAGGCCGATGTACTGACCCGCTGCCATGGAACGCTCGCTCAGCGGGATGCCCTTGACCAACTCAATAAGGTAATACAGCAGGTGCCCGCCGTCCAAGATGGGAATGGGCAGCAGGTTGATGATGCACAGGCTCAGCGACATCACCGCCAGGAACCAGAGGAACCAGTCCAGCCCGCGCTGGGCCGAATGGTTGGCCACGCGGGCGATGGTGACCGGGCCGGAAACGTTCTGCAGCGAGGCATTGCCGGTTACGATGCGGCGCATCATGCCCAGCGAGTCGCTGGCCGCGCGGCCGGTTTCACGCACGGCGGCCGGGAAGGCGGCCAACAGTCCGTAGCGCAGGGTGGTGTCGTAGACCGGCGCGCTGGACTCCGGGAAACCGATGCCGATCTGCCAGCTGGGCGCGCCACGCGGGTCTTTGCCCGGGCGGGGGGTGATCTCCAGCGCCATGCGGTCGCCGCCGCGCTCGACCTCGATCATGCCCTGGCCGCCGCGCTGGCCCAGGGCGGTGATCTGGGCCGGCACCTGCTCGGCGGCATCGATGCGGACACCGTCCACGGCCAGGATCAGGTCGCCGGGCATCAGCACGCCCTCGGCGGCCGAGTCGGGCAGCACCCGGTCCACCAGCGCCGGCTGGACCCGGAACTGCCAGGTCAGCCCGGCAAGCGAAGGTACCCAGCGTTCATCGAAGCCGGGCGGCAACTGCGAAAGAGGCAGGGTGCGGCTGCGCACCTGCTGCTGGCTGTCCAGCACTTCCACCTCGGCGTCGCGGCGGTCCATGGCGGCGGTGGTCAGGGCCATGCTGGCCTGCCCGGCGGTGACCACCTCGCGGCCGTCCACGGCCAGCACGCGGTCGCCGGTCTGCAGGCCGGCGGTGAGGGCCATGCCGGTGGTGCGGCCCAGGGTGGCCGAGTAATCCTGCTTGCCGATCACGAACATGGCCCAGAGCAGGGCCACGCACAGCACCAGGTTGGCCAGCGGCCCGGCCGCGACAATGGCGATGCGTTGCCAGACGCTCTTGTGGTTGAACGCCTGTCCGCGCTCGGCCGGATGAACCTCGACCTCGCGTTCGTCGAGCATCTTCACGTAGCCGCCCAGCGGAATGGCGGCAATGGCGAACTCGGTGCCCTCACGGTTGCGGCGCATCCACAGGGGGCGTCCGAAGCCTACCGAAAAACGCAGCACCTTCACCCCGCAGCGGCGGGCCACCCAGTAATGACCGAACTCGTGGAAGGTCACCAGCACGCCAAGGCTGACGATCATCCACCAGACGGAGCCGATGAATTCACCCATGGAAGTCGTCGCGGTTGGGGAACGGGGAAGGCATTCAGTACGTGTCGATGGCGGCGTGGGTGAGCTGGCGGGTGCGCTGGTCGGCGGCCAGCAGGCTCTCCAGTGTATCGGCGGCGGTGGCCGGGAGTGTTGAAAGCGCGTTAGCCACCAGCCCGGGGATGTTCAGGAAACCGATCCGCCCCTGAAGAAACGCTGAAACGGCCACTTCGTTGGCCGCGTTGAGGATGGCGGGGGCCGTGCCGCCCGCCGCCATGGCCTGCCAGGCCAACGCCAGACACGGGAAGGCGTCGGTATCGGGTGCTTCGAAATCGAGCCGCCCCTGGGTCAGCAGGTCCAGCCCCGCCACGCCCGATTCGATCCGCTGGGGCCAGCCCAGTCCGACCGCCAGGGTCGTGCGCATGTCCGGCAGGCCCAACTGGGCCAGGGTAGAACCGTCGATGAACTCCACCAGCGAATGCACAAGGCTTTGTGGATGCACCAGCACCTCGATACGCTCGCCCGGCACGTTGAACAGATGGTGGGCCTCGATGACTTCCAGCCCCTTGTTCATCAGGGTGGCCGAATCAACCGAGATCTTGGGGCCCATGGACCACTTCGGGTGCGCCACGGCCTGTGCCGGGGTGACCTCGGCCAGCGCTGCGCGGCTGCGGCCGCGGAACGGGCCGCCGGAGGCCGTAAGCAGAATCCGGCGCACACCGGCCTGCTCGAGGCTCGCATCGCGCGAACGCAGGCACTGGAAGATGGCGCTGTGCTCGCTGTCGATCGGGATGATCTCTGCACCGGCCGCATTGGCGCGCTGCATCAGCAGCTCGCCCGCCAGCACCAGCGATTCCTTGTTGGCCAGCAGGATGCGCTTGCCGGCGCTTGCGGCCGCCAACGTCGAGGACAGGCCGGCGGCACCGACGATCGCGGCCACCACGGTGTCGCAGGCATCACTGGCGGCCAGCTCGTCCAGCGCCTCCACTCCCGCATGGGCCCGGGTGGGCAGCCCGGCGGCACGCAGGCCGTCGCGGAGTGCGGCGAAGCCGGCGTCATCGGCGATGACCGCGTGGTCAGGACGGTGGGTAATGCAGAGGGCCAGCAGCGCCTGCACCTGGCTGCCGGCGGCCAGCACCGAGGCGCGGTAGCGGTCGGGGTGGCGGCCGATTACGTCCAGTGCGGACGCACCGATCGAACCGGTGGCACCGAACACGGCGACCTGGCGGGGAGCAGTAGGACTGTGCATGCTCAGAACCCGAAGATTTCCTTGCCCAGCGCGAACACCGGCAGGGCGGCGAGCACGCCGTCGACACGGTCCAGCACGCCGCCATGGCCAGGAATGATGTGGCCAGAATCCTTGGCACCGGCATGGCGCTTGATCAGGCTTTCATACAGATCGCCCAGCACCGACGCGAACACACTCACCACGGTGGTGATGATCAGGCCCGGCACGTGGTCCGGGGTTACCCCGGCGATCCAGCCGAACACCAGGGCCACGAGCAGGCCGGCGAGCAGTCCGCCGCCGAGGCCTTCCCAGGTCTTGTTCGGGCTGATGCGCGGGGCCAGCTTGTGGCGGCCCAGGGTGCGGCCGGCGAAGTAGGCACCCGAATCGGCCGCCCATACGATCGCCAGCGCGGTCAGCAGCCACAGGTGACCCTGTTCGCTGCTGGCATGGATGAGCACCAGCGAGGCCCAGGCCGGCACGATCGCCAGCGAGCCGGCCAGCAGTTTCAATGCGCGTGCCGGGCTGCCCGGTTCCGCGCCGAACGTGAAGAAGCGCAGCCACACCAGGGCCAGCAGCCACCACCCGATGCCGATCAGGGCGGCGATCTGGTACAGCACCAGGGTGCCGGCGTCGGCCCAGACGATGAGTACCATCAGCACCAGGTTGAGTACGAGCAGGACGGTGCGGGCGAGGGTGTCCTCGACCTGGGCCAGCTTCAGCCATTCCCACAGGCCGATCAGGAAGATGGCGGCGGCCGCGGCCGCCAGCCATTGGGTGGGCAGCAGCAGGATGGCGGCAATCGCGACCGGCGCCATGATCAGCGCGGCGATGACTCGGGTTTTGGTCATGAGGAAGACATCTCGGTGGCCTGGGCGGCGATCTGGGCGCTGGTCAGGCCGAAGCGGCGTTCACGCGATGCGTAGGCGTCCAGTGCCTGCTGCAGGTGAGTGGCGTCGAACTCGGGCCACAACACGTCGGTGAACCACAGTTCGGTATAGGCCAGTTGCCACAGCAGGAAGTTGCTGACACGGGTGTCGCCGCCGGTACGGATGAAAAGATCCGGAGGCGGCAGGTCCGCCAGAGCGACACGGCTGCCCAGCAGCGCCTCGTCGATCTGTTCGGGCAGCAGGCGGCCGGCGGCCACCTCCGTGGCCAGCTCACGTGCGGCGCGGGCGATGTCCTGGCGACCGCCGTAGCTGGCGGCGATGCTCAGGGTCATGGCCGTGTTGTCCGCAGTGCGCTGTTCGGCCAGCTGCATCCGGCTGACCAGCCCGGCACCGAAGCGTTCGCGCTCGCCGATGAAACGCACGCGCACGCCGCGCCGATGCAGCTCATCCACTTCGCGATCGAGCGCATTGAGGAACAGCTTCATCAGCGCGTCGACTTCCTCGCTCGGCCGGCCCCAGTTCTCACTGGAAAAAGCGAACAGCGTGAGCGCGGCAACGCCGTGCTCGAGGCAGAAATCGATGGTGCGGTTCACCGCACGCGCGCCGGCACGATGGCCGATGACGCGCGGGCGGCGGCGCTTCTGCGCCCAGCGCCCATTGCCATCCATGATGATGGCCACGTGGCGGGGCACGGCGGCAGGAGTCGGGGCCGGGGACATGGGCTCAGACCTGCATCAGTTCCTTTTCTTTATCGCTGACCACACTGTCGACGTCCTTGATGGCCTTGTCGGTCAGCTTCTGGATGTCGTCTTCGCCGCGCTTCTTGTCGTCTTCGCTGATCGACTTGTCCTTGAGCAGGTTGGCGATGGCCTTGTTGGCGTCCTGGCGGATGTTGCGGATCGCGATCTTCGCGCCTTCGCCTTCCTTCTGCACCTGCTTGGCCAGCTCCTTGCGGCGCTCTTCGGTCGGCGGCGGCATGTTGATGCGGATCGAGGTGCCCAGGGTGTTCGGGGTGAACTCGGCGTTGTAGAGCCCCTTCTCGATCTCCTTGATCATGCTCTTGTCGAAGGGCGTGATCAGGAGCGAGTGGGCGTCGGCATTGGAGACCGAGGCGACCTGGTTGAGCGGGGTGCTGGGGTTGCCGTAGGCATTGACCATGACGCGGTCCAGCAGCGCCGGCGAGGCGCGCCCGGTGCGGACGGAGGTGAGGGTGTGCTTCAGAGCATCGATGCTCTTTGCCATGCGCGTCTGCGCGTCCTGCTTGATATCGTTGAGCATCGCCCGGATCCTGGATGTCACTGTGAATCGGGCGATTATAGGCGAAATCCGGTGAACCCCGCCCGCCCGGTCGGGCCCGGCGGGGCGGGGATGCCGGTCAGCCGGCGTCGCGCCCCTGGACCAGGGTGCCGATGTTCTCGCCGTGCAGGATCTTCAGCAGTTCGCCCGGCTGGCC
>JAEWLO010000195.1 GCA_023457475.1 Pseudomonadota bacterium
GTGTGAATTAACTATACGCCCATATCATCTATAAGCCATGGTGAATTTTCATCTTTTCTTATAACAAAATACCACCAATCATATATCCCACTGTTATACGGCGAATTATTCCAGCGCTCAAAAGTCAGATTAAATTATCTTGATTTACTATGTTTTATCCATGATATTTTAATTTGACTTATGTATTTTTCGATGAAAAGTCAACTTATTATATCTTTACTTTACAATAAAAAATGGGACCTAAAAATAGTCCCAAAGTAATAATTCATGCTCTATAAATTTTATTGCTGTGGCGGCTGTTACACCGTCTACTTCCCCCATTAATTCTGATAATTTTTCACTATTCCAAAATAAATCGTTGAATCTTGATAAATAGCATCCAACATTATAATTTGGAATACACACAAAGTTTCCAAAGGATGTTTTTCCTATAATAATATGTAGAGATGACCTACTTTCAACGCACATTTCTAAAATTTCTTTACCATCTTTATAGTTAATTATCTTTCCGTACCATTTTTCTTTAATACCATCTGAATTAATCATTGAACATTCAAACTTCAAAGGGATACCTCCTAATCAGTAATTATACTTGCTTCTTTTTGTGCTTGAAACAAATCTTCCTTTGATATCGTTCTACTACCTTTACTAGCTGCCGCTATAAGGCATATTCGCGCTAGCGAGTTAATTTGTCTAAACTGTCCGTTAGTCATAGTATAAATCAACTCATAGCAGTCATCTTCAAAAATTGGTTCATTGCATCCAGCAGCGCCTAATCGGCTTAAGACGTAGTCTTTTACTTCATTACTAGTTAAACCTTCCATATGATAACTCACTGAAATTCTTTGTCTTAAGGCTTCATGATTAGATCTGTTAATTTGGTTAATAAAATTCGTTTGACCTGTCAATAATACTAATGCAAGGTCCTTTGAATCCATTTGAAAGTTGAAAATTATTCTTAGATCATCTAAGACAGAATTTTTAAGAAACTGTACTTCATCTAAAATGATTATGGGCGTAATGTTTTTATTTGATGAGTAGTTAAAAATGGATTCTTGGATTTGTTTAAATATGGTCACTTTTCTATTAGCAGGCTCAACGCCTAGCCCATCACATAATGCTCTATAAAAGTCCATTACTGTTAAAGTTGATAATGGTATATATACGCATTTAAATAAATTAGGATTCAAGCTTTCCTTAAAATATCTTACTAAAGATGATTTCCCAGTACCAGGTTCACCTGTAATTAATCCAAATCCCTTATGCTGCTTTAGAAAATCTAGTCGGCTTAACGCCTGATTAAAGTGATAAGATTTATAGAAGTTTTTGTTTATAACCTCTTTTGTAAATGGATCAAATGATAATCCATAAAATGCTTTATACATTGCTATTCCTCCTTAATATCTGTAAATGGTGAAAAGTCTACAGGTGCCTTATGACTACCTCTTTTAATTTTAGAATTATCTATTTTATTTAGTTTCAATATTCGTTCTAAGCGTACTCCTCTTTCTGAAAAAATGAATGCTTCTTCTAGGGCAGTAGGATCATAACGTACACTTATTACAGCGCCTACATATTTACTAGGAACCTCATATAATTGATTATCTATAGACACTGTTGAATCATTTTTAACCTTTCTGCTAACTCTATAAAGAAAAGTATTTCTAAGTTCCTCTGTTGACATTAATCTTAAACTTTTAATTCCTTTAAGAAACTTATTTATAGGCTTATCTTGTATGCCACTGTGAAAAGAGGAGTTATACTGGCCTTCAACATATTTATTAAGAGATACATTTAACTCATCTATTGAAGCAAATGAACTAGTATCCAATAGTTGTTGCCACTGTTTTTGAAGAGTTTGAAACCAGCGCTCAATTTTTCCCTTTGATTGTGGCGAATATGGTTCTGCGAAGCAGAGGGCGCAGCCTAATGAGGCGCATATCAATTCCATTTGCCCTGAACGATAGACTTTACCATTATCAAAGAACACCTTCTTAGGTACACCCCGCTTCGCGATAGCATCTTTAAATACAGTTAATACTGAAATCAAATTATCACTTTCAAAAGCCTTACAACTTACAATTAGCCGTGAAGCATCATCAAGAAAAGCAATAATATATGTTTTATGTTTTACTCCCTTTATAGTTAAATATGGTCCTACGGATATGTCAGATTGCCAGCATTCATTAGCATTTTCGAATTCGAAAGCTCTTCTATCTTTTGTAATTGTGGTTGATTCTACATCAATATTCTTTACATACCGTTGCACCGTTGATAATGATATTTCAGAAGGTTTAACAATATTTCTAACGATAATTTCTTGATAAATAGATTTAGCACTTCTTATAGGGTTTCTTGTTTTCAAATCAATAATAACAGCTTTAACTTCGTTTATAATTACCCTTGAAGAGCCTATATCTGAACGATTTTTGGGATATAGACCATCAATTCCCTTAAGTTTATATAGGCGAAGCCACTCTTTAATAGTAGCGGGTGCATATTCTTTCTTTAGTCCTAGCGGGCTATCATATTTCTTGGCACAAATTTCCTGTAAGTACTCTTTAACTGTTTTATTGGGAAATGTATTATTTAATATTGGTGCAATAAGTGAAAATCTAAATAAAGCGATAGCTCTTCTTAACTCTTCATCCATAGTTTAAATCTCCCTTCTAGTTTATATTTAAAGGATGTATCAATATTAAAAATTCAAACCTACATTATTGTGTGGGGTAAGGCAGCCTATAAAAATCGATCTATTGGAAAGATAAAGAAATATGAAGATTTTACTCAATGGCATAAAAATATGCATAACAAAATAGACTACTAACCTTTTGTAATTATCTCCGATAAGAAATAATTAGGCATTTTATTAAAGTAATCTGCATTAAATATATTCAGTTCAAATCTATTAAGGTGTATTAAAGCATCAGCTTCGCTAGCCGTAGGCGGAAGAAAACTGTTATGATAAATCCTATAGTAGTAACATAAGTTGAAAAAATTACTCTCAAATCGTTTAACATATAAAGTTACATGCCCAAGAGAAAAGCTAAGATTGCATCTGCGAAAGTGATTTATTAGCTTTGAATATGATTCTTTTTTACATTTTATTAGCTCCAACAGTTTAATTATTGTTTCTAATGTATGCTGAAAGTATGGTATTAAATCCGAAGGTATTATGGCATGAGTTTTTCTACAATCAGGACATATAACTCTCTGAATTTTTATGATAGTTGTAATTTCATGGCAGATAATTGTCCTAGAATAGGTGCCATGTCTATGCAGATTTCCACCATAACCACACTGGTTGCAGCCATGAATTACATGATAAAAATTTTCTTCTGAATTTCTAATTATCCTTTGTATAAAATTGGGAAATACGCTAATAATCATAATAGGAAGTTAGTATAATCATGGATTGAGAAGAAGTTTGCATTGGGAGCGCTTCTTCTTTTTTTTATATTCATTAAAATCACCTCTATTAAAACTATATCCATTTTATTACATATAAAACCTCGAAGATAAAGTAATTTGAATAAGAAAAAAGCAAGCTAAAATATCTTTTTCTTACCTTAAGATATTTTAACTTGCTTTAATTTGAATAAATCCAACCAAAATAAATTGACGTATAACACTAAATACTTATTTGAAGTAAAAAGTGTTGATGTTATTCTCATAGATCCTCAAACCTGGAATAAACGTGCCA
>JAEWLO010000196.1 GCA_023457475.1 Pseudomonadota bacterium
GGGTTTGCAGGGGCATGAGCCGCATGGATGCGGCGACTGAGCCCCCATGGATGGGTTTACGGCGTCCCCTGCAAACCCACCCCCGACGGGCCTAGGCACGTAGATCAGCAGCCGAGGGCCGTTCGCGCAGATGCCCGACGCGACGTCACGCCGGCACGAACCACCAGGCGATGGCGGCGAGGATGGCGGGGACGGACTGGATGAAGAAGATGCGCTTGTTGACGCTGTAGGCACCGTACAGGCCGGCCACGATCACGCAGCCGAGCATGAAGTTGACCAGCATCGGCAGGTGGTCGAAGACGCCCCAGAACAGACCGGCGGCGAGGAAGCCGTTGTAGAGGCCCTGGTTGGCCGCCAGCACGCGGGTGAGCTCCGCCTTCTCGGGCGTGTTGCGGAAGGTCTTCAGTCCCAGCGGCTTCGTCCACAGGAACATTTCCAGCACCAGGAAGTACACGTGCAGCAGGGCGACCACCAGGGTCAGGATCAGCGCGGTCCAGTACATGGCTCACCTCGGAAGAATGCAGACAGCTTACTCCGTCCGCTCCGCCGGCAGCTTCTTCTCCTCGCGCAGCACGCCGATCGCCGAGGCCGTCATGATCGCGGCCGCCGCCATGCCACCCACGAACACCACCTGAGAACCGAACAACGACAGCCCCTTGTGCAGCCAGGTGAAGCCCAGGTCCGCGCCCCGGTAGATCACCGTGTCGATCGCCGCGCCGGCCTTGTAGCGCCACTGGCGGTCCACGCGCGTGTAGATCGTCTCGCGCGCGGGCTTGCCCAGCGAGAACTCGCTGGCCCGGGTCATCACCTGCACGATCGCCACCATCACCGGCAGCGGCGATGCCGCCAGCACCGAGAAGCCGGCGATGATCGCAAAGCCGGGAATCAGCAGGGCCGGCGCGATGCCGAAGCGGGACAGCAGCCAGCGCGTCAGGCCCAGCTGCAGGATCAGCGTCAGCGCGTTCACCGCCAGATCGACCCGCGAGAAGAACGCCGTGCTGGCCGCCGGGTCGCTATACAGACGGCGCACGATCGACGCCTGCTCGTTGTACAGCAGCGTCCCCACGCCCACCCCGAACACCACCATCGCCGCCAGCCAGCGCAGCAGCGGCTCGCGCGCGATCAGCTTCAGGCCGTCCAGCACGCTGCCGCCCATTGGCGTTTCGCCCGACGCCAGCCGCTCCTGCTGCTCCCGTGCCACCGCCCACAGCCGCAACCGCCAGATGCACGCCAGGCAGATGCACAGGAACCCCGCCGAGACCAGCATCAGGTTGGCGATACCCACACGCTGCACCAGCGACGTGGTGATGATCGGCCCCAGGAATGCCCCGATCGTACCGGCCGCCCCGATGTAGCCGTAGAAGGCGCGGGCCTGCGTGTTGGAGAACACGTCCGCCATGAAGCTCCAGAACACGGCCACTGCGAACAGGTTGAACACCATGATCCAGAAGAAGAACGCCATGCCACGCCCAGGCACATCGCTGTGGAACAGCCCGTAGAAACCCAGCAGGGTGACGATGAAGAACCCATACACCACGGGCAGGAAAACGCGGCGGGGGTAGCGGCTGACCAGCGCGCCGTAGAGCGGCTGCAGAACCAGCATGATCAGGAACACACAGGTGAACAGGAACTGCAGCACAAAGTCCTGCAGGGCAATGCCGTGGCCGGCGAACCACCCGATCAACGCGGGTGGGAACAGCGTCTGCAGGTCCGATGATGCCGCCATCGCTTCACGTACCGGTCGCAGCACGTAGTACCCGCTGAGCAGGCTGAAGAAATACAGGCAGGCCCAGAGCAACGGCGGCGACTGGCGCAGTGCCCGGCGCAGACCGGGCCGCGCCGCGGCAGGTGAAGGCGGAAGGTTCATGGCGCGCACGGTAAACGATGCACTGCAACACCGCCAGTCTTCCCATCCCGGCAGCCCGTGCGCTGCGCCGGTCCTGCGTGCGCCGCTGAACAGGCGAGTGACGCAGGGCGTCCAATGTGGTCAAAAGTCACCATTTTTCAATGTGATACGCATTCATCTTCGCTTTGTTTGTGCAATCACGAAAAGCGGCGCTAGAATCGGTCACAGCAGTCGCGCACGGGCCCACACGATGAAACACAACAGCAGGCGTCGACCGATCCGATCGGCGGCCACCGGTTTGCTGGGCATGCTGATGCCCATCGCCCTGTCCTCCACCGCGCAGACGCCTGCGCCGATGCCTGCCGCGTTCCCGGTCAACATCGAGAACCGCGGTGCCCCCGTCGTGCCCCATACCCAGCCGGCCGCCTATCGTGCGACCTCGACCACGTCGAACGTGCAGCCGCCCGCGGCGAGCTTCAACGTGGCCGCGATCGAATCCATGGCGCAGCAGCTCACCTACGGCGAGCGCGTGCCCGGCATGGCGGTGGCGATCGTCCAGGGTGGCCGTGTGCTCAGCGCGCGCGGCTACGGTGTCACCGACGTCAACAACCCGCAGATGGTCGATGCGCACACCGTGTTCCGGCTGGCATCGCTGTCCAAGGCCTTCGCGGGCACCATGGCCGGCCTGCTGGTGAACGACGGTACGCTGCGTTGGGACAGCAAGGTCACCGATTACGTCCCAGGCTTCCAGCTCAACTCACCGGAGGCCACCGAGCGCCTGACCGTTGCCGACCTGCTCAGCCATCGCGTGGGCCTGCCTTACAACGCGTACGACCGCGACATCGAGGCCAACGCCGA
>JAEWLO010000197.1 GCA_023457475.1 Pseudomonadota bacterium
CTGCCTGGGCCGGCCAACGGCCGGCACCACCGGTTCCCGGACCCCGCGAATCAAGGTTTGTTCAAAAAATTGTTCGCCAGCAGATCCCGCACCTCCCCCACCCGCCCGTGCAACAGGGCCTTGGCCGCGTACAACGCCGTCCCCGCCACCTGCTTGGCCTCCACCTGCGGCGGCATCACCAGCTCGGTCGGGCTGGTGTGCACGTCCAGCAGCGCCGGGCCCGGGTGGGCCAGCACGTCCTGCACCGCCTGCTCCAGGTCCTCGCTTCGGGTCACGGTGCGGCCGTAGAAGCCGATCACCTCGGCCAGACGGCCGAAATCGGGGTTTTTCAGGTCGGTGTAGTTGTCCAGCAGCCCCTCCACCTTCTGCTCCAGCTCCACGAAGTTCAGCGAGCTGTTGTTGAACACCACCACCTTGATCGGCAGGTTCTCCTGCACGGCGGTGAGCAGGTCGCCCAGCAGCATGGCAATGCCGCCATCGCCGGACAGCGAGATCACCTGCCGGCCCGGAAACGCCTTCTGCAGGCCCAGTGCCTGCGGCATTGCATTGGCCATCGTGCCGTGCAGCAGGCTGGTCAGGGTGCGGCGACGGCCATTGGCACGGATATGGCGCAGGATCCAGACCATCGGCGATCCGCCGTCCGCGGTGAACAACGCGTCCGCGCTGGCATGCCGGTCGATCAGCGCGGTCAGGTGCTGCGGATGGATCAGCGTGCCCTCGCCCGGCTGCTCCTCCTCGGCGCGGGTGGCCAGCGCCTTGTCGCGGCGTTGAATGCATTCGTCGAGGAAGCTGCGATCGTCGCGCTCGGGCAGCAGCGGCAGCAGGGCCTCCAGGGTCGGGCCGATATCGCCCACCACGCCCAGCTGCACCGGATGGCGGCGGCCAAGATGGCTGCCGTCGCGGTCCACCTGGATCAGCGTGGCCTTGTCCGGGTAGTACTGCCCCCAGGCGAAGTCCGCGCCGAGCAGCAGCAGCGTGTCGCATTCCATCAGGGTATGGAAGCCGGACTCGATGCCGAAAATTCCGGTCATGCCCATGTTGTAAGGATTGTCGTACTCCACGAAATCCTTGGCCCGGGACGTATGCGCGATCGGAGCCTTCAACCGCGCGCCCAGCGCCACCAGGGCGTCGTGCGCGTGTTCGCAACCGGCCCCTGCGTAGATGCCGATACGTTTACCTTCCCCGATCAGTGCCGCGATGCGCTGCAGTTCGTCGTCGCTCGGGCGCAGCACCGGCTGCGTGTAATGCACGCCGAAGGGCACGTCATGCTTCACCTCGGCCTCGCTGATGTCGGCCGGCAGAATCACCACCGCCACGCCGCGACGGCTGATCGCCGCCTGGCAGGCCAGCGCGACCACACGACATGCCTGGGCCGGGTGGTACACCTGTTCGCAGAACACGCTGCAGCTGGCGTAGACCGCCTTGAAATCAACTTCCTGCGGGAACTCCATGCCCAGCTCGGTGGTGACCACCTGGCTGGCGATCAGCACCACCGGCGCGCGGTTGCGGTTGCTTTCGAAGATTCCGTTGATGAAATGCAGCGCGCCCGGGCCGCAGGATCCGGCACAGGCCGTCAGCTGCCCGCTGACCAGCGAATCGGCACCCGCCGCAAAGGCAGCCACCTCTTCGTGGCGTACGTGCACCCAGTCGATATCGCTGCGGTGGATGGCGTCGGTGACGTGGTTGAGAGTATCGCCGACGATCCCGTAACAATGGCGCACACCCGCCGCCTGCAGGGTTTCAACGACAATTTCGGCAACGCGCTTGCTCATGGGAAGGCATCCACAGTTCCGGGGGAAACCGCAGCCTAGTCCCGTGCAGGTGACACCGGCGTGCGAAAGCACGCCGGTGCGGGTCATACATTGGTTTAGAACGACACCTCGACCGCCTGCTGCGCCCACAGCACCGACTGGTGCCCCGTGGCCTGCTTCCACGCCAGGCGGATCGCTTCGATATCGGCGCGTCGCTGCGGGGTGTTTTCGTGCAGCACCACCAGCACCTTGGTGCGCAGCCGGTTGGGTTCCTTCGCACCGCGGAACAGCCACTGGCCGTAGGCATCGAACACGGTCAGGCCGTCCGGGAAGCGCGGGGTGACCTGCTTGTCGAGAAACGCGCGCCACTGGTCTTCGGTGATCGCGTCCGTCTGCGTGCGCTCCGACGCACCGCTCTCCTCGCCCACGCCGAAGTAGAGCTCGCTGCGCACCCAGCCGGTTGCGGCGTCCGGGCGGGCGGCGTCGCCCTGCATCGAGGCGGTGACGGCGGCGGCCGGTGCAGCAGGCCGGGCCGCGGGGCCGGCGGTCGTCGCGCAGCCAGTGACGGTCAAGAGGAGGGCGAGCAGCAGCGTCTGGGCTTTCATGGGACTTCCGGAACAGGGACGTGGGGAGGGTACGTTGGACAGGCATCGCGTGTCCCTACGCGGGCGGATCCGACTGATGACAGCCAGGCATGAGCTCATGCCCTTGCGTATCGAGACTTGCATCACAGCGGCCGTCACGCCAAGATAATATATCGCTTCATCCGGATGGATGAAAGAAGCCGGCCAACGGCCGGCGCTACCGCCCCCTCGTCGTTCTGCTGGAGTCCGCATGTCCCGTCCGTCCGCGTCGCGCCTTGGCCTTGCCATCGCCCTGGTCCTGTCCTCCCCCCTGCTCGTGCAGGACCTCCAGGCGCAGGACGCGCCGTCTTCGGCCACCACGCTGGACACGGTGATCGTCACCGGCACCCGGGCCATCGACCGCACCGTGCTGGAGTCCACCTCACCGGTGGACGTGCTCACCGCCGAGGACATCCGCAAGGCCGGCGTGGTCAACGGCGAGCTTGGCAGTGCGCTGCAGGCGCTGCTGCCGTCCTTCAACTTCCCGCGCCAGTCCAATTCCGGCGGAGCCGACCACGTGCGCGCCGCGCAGTTGCGCGGGTTGTCGCCCGACCAGGTGCTGGTGCTGGTGAATGGCAAGCGCCGCCACACCAGCGCGCTGGTCAACACCGACAGCAAGATCGGCAA
This sequence comes from Pseudomonadota bacterium, assembly GCA_023457475.1. Lineage (GTDB taxonomy): Bacteria > Pseudomonadota > Gammaproteobacteria > Xanthomonadales > Xanthomonadaceae > Stenotrophomonas. Next base: position 3,002 of record JAEWLO010000197.1, read on the forward strand.
GGGCACCACGCCGGTGGATTTCAACTCCATTCCCGTGAGCGCCATCCAGCGCATCGAGGTACTGCGGGATGGTGCCGGCGCGCTGTACGGCTCCGACGCTGTGGCCGGCGTGATCAACGTGATCCTCGACAACGCGCCGGAAGGCGGTGCCATCGAGGCCAGCTTCGGTGCGCACCACACCGACCTGGAGCCGATCGACCGAACGATCACGGACGGCCAGACCAGCTTTTTCAGCGCCAAGGTCGGCACCGCGCTCACTGATGACGGCGGCTTCCTGCGCGTCGGCCTGGAGCTGAAGAACCGCGAAGGCACCAACCGCGCCGGCTTCGACCAGATTCCGCCGTGGGACCAGAGCGACACCAACCTGGCGCTGCAGGGCCGGCGGAACTACGTGCTGGGTGATGGCAAGACCAAGGACCTCAACGCCTGGATCAACAGCGAAGTGCCGCTGGGCGATACGTCCACGTTCTACTTCTTCAGCACCTTCAACCAGCGCGACAGCGAAGGGGCCAACTACTTCCGCTATCCCGACAGCGACGCCAACTGGACCGAGATCTACCCCAACGGCTACCGCCCGATCTCCGAAGGCGAGAACCGCGACGTGCAGGCCGTGGCCGGCGTACGTGGCCAGTGGGGGGAATGGAACTATGACGCCAGCCTCGACCATGGTTTCAACAGCTTCACCTACCGCCTGCGCGACTCGCTCAATGCATCGCTGGGCCCGACCAGCCCAACCACGTTCAAGACCGGCGACTACCGCAATGAGCTGACCGTGGGCAATTTCGACCTGGGCCGGGTGTTCACCCAGGGCAGTAGCAGTCACAGCCTGGGCCTGGGCCTGGAGGCACGCCGCGACCATTACCAGACCCGTCCGGGCGATCCGGCCAGCTATGCTGCCGGCCCGTACACCGACCGCCCGACCGGTTCGCAGGCCGGTGGCGGGCTGACCCCGCAGGACGCCACCTCGCTCTCGCGAGACGTGGCCAGCGTCTACGCCAGCCTGTCCAGCACGTTCGGCGACCATTTCTCCAGTGACCTGGCCGCGCGCTACGAGCACAGCGAAGACTACGGTGGCGAGCTGACCGGCAAGCTTGGCCTGCGCTATGAGTTCACCCCGGCCTTCGCGCTGCGCGGTGCGATCTCCAACAACTTCCGTGCGCCGTCGCTGGCGCAGATCGGCTACGAATCCACCTCCACCGGGTACAACGCCGCGGGGCAGCTGGTGCAGGGGCGCACGCTGTCGGTGAACAACCCGATCGCGCGCAGCCTGGGGGCCCGCGATCTGAAGCCGGAGAAATCGATCAATACCAGCCTCGGCTTCACCAGCCGCATCGGCGACCACTTCGACCTGTCGCTGGATTTCTACCAGATCGATATCGACGACCGTATCGCGCTGTCGGAGAGCATCACCGGCGACGCGCTTACCGACTTCGTGCAGCAGCAGCATGGCGTGGGTGGTCTGGAGAGCGCCAACTTCTTCGTCAACGCGGCCGATACCCGTACGCGCGGTGCAGAACTGGTGAGCAACTGGCGGCAGGACCTGGCCGGTGGCCAACTGGTGCTGACCGGCACCTATGCCTACAACAAGACCACGTTGAAGAACGTGCTCGCCACGCCGGGCGCGCTTCTGGCACTGGACCCGGACTACGTGTTGTTCGGGATCGAGGAAACCAACACCCTCACCGATGCCACGCCGCGCACGCGCGGTTCGCTGGCGGCCGCATGGACCAACGACCGCTGGGCGCTCAACAGCCGGTTGACGCGGTATGGCAGCGCCACGCGGGTGTTCAACTTCGGTGATGGCTACATTCCGCGTCAGACGTATGGTGCCGAATGGCAGCTGGATGCAGAGGTGGAGTTCAAGGTGACGCCGCAGTGGAGCGTTGCGCTGGGCGGGCAGAATCTGACCGACAACTATTCGGATCTTTCCAACGAAGACATCTATTACTTCGGGAATCTGCCGTACGACGTGTTGTCGCCGATCGGGAGTAATGGTGCGTATTACTACGGGCGTGTTCGATATACGGTCTGATCGAGCTTCCTGAG